>NZ_BDGT01000004.1 GCF_001748285.1 Thermogemmatispora onikobensis
TGCCGGCGGCCCGGCCTGCTCGGCCTGGCGCTGTCGGGCAGCTATAGGATGCCCCGTTCTGGGGAGGCCTCTTCTGATGGTAGCTTTCGAGCGCTACTCGCGACAGACTCTCTTCGGTCCTATTGGCCGCCAGGGTCAGGAACGCCTGCTTGCTTCCTCCGTGGCCATTGTCGGCTGCGGAGCGCTCGGCACGATGCTCGCCAACCACCTCTGCCGCGCTGGTATCGGCCAGGTGATCATCGTCGACCGCGATTACGTTGAGCTGAGCAATCTACAACGCCAGATTCTCTTTGACGAAGACGACGTCCAGGCTCATCTACCCAAGGCGGTGGCCGCAGCCAGGAAGCTGGAACGCATCAACAGCGAAGTCAGGGTCGAAGCTCTGGTTGCCGACCTCGATATCGAGGAGGTCGAGTCGCTGGTCCAGCGCGTCGATCTGGTGCTGGATGCTACCGATAACTTCGAGACGCGCTATCTGCTCAACGATGCCTGTGTGAAGCATCAACGGCCCTGGATCTACAGCGGAGTGATTGCTGCCCACGGGGTGACGATGAACATTCTCCCAGGCGAGACCGCCTGTTTGCGCTGCGTCTTTCCCGAGATGCCCCCTCCTGGCAGTACACCAACCTGCGACACCGCCGGAGTGCTCAATGGGATCGTGAGTATGATTAGTGGCATTGCTGCGACCGAGGCCCTCAAGATCCTCCTTCAGAGTCCTCTGATCAGCCGGGCCTTGCTGGTGGCCGATCTCTGGGAAAATACTTTTGAGCGTCTGGAGCTGCCTCGTCAGAACGATTGCCCAGCCTGTGCCCTCGGGCGCTTCGATTTCTTAAACGCCTCCATCCAGAGCAGGACAACCGCCCTCTGTGGGCGCAATGCCGTCCAGGTACGCAGCAGTCGCCGTGAAGCTTCTGTCGATCTGACAGCTCTGGCCCAGCGTCTAGAGGCACTCGCTCCTGTCCAGCACAATGCCTACTTGCTGCGCTTCACGATCGATGGCTACGAGATGACGGTGTTTTCCGACGGGCGCGCGATCATCAAAGGCACCGACAACGAACAAGTTGCCCGCTCACTCTACGCTCGCTATATCGGCATGTGACCGATCCCGCGCCAGCCTGGCGCAACCCAGCCCGCGGGAGAGCGCCAGGTGGCCCAGCGGGGTGGCAGGCAGATAGGCAGGCAAGCAGGTCCGGCCCCCGCCGCACAGGGTCTTGTTCCTCTCTCACTCTATGCTATAATGAGGCTCAATCCGCCTGGTGGTCTCTTCACTTCATCATCTGTTAGCGTCTCTTTGAGAGACACGGCTATCAACAGCACCAGCAACCAAGCTACCAAGTATACAAGCAACAAGCAAGCAATTCAAAAAGGGGACACAACAGCTGACCTCCATCAGCAAGCAAGGGAGTCGTCTTCTATGGCTGAGTATATTCTGGTCTGCGTGGCCTGGCCCTACGCCAAAACGTCGACCCACGTGGGGCAGATCGCCGGCGCTTATCTGCCCGCCGATACCTTTGCGCGCTACCATCGCCTGGCCGGCAACCATGTGTTAATGATTTCAGGCAGCGATGAGCATGGCACGCCGATTCTGGTCGAAGCCGAGCGTCAGGGCATCCCGCCGCGCGAATTTGTCTCCTACTACCATCGCCAGATCTGTGAGGTCTGGGAGCGTTTGGGTATCTCCTGGGATCTCTATACGGAAACGGGCACGGAGAATCATTATCGCATTACGCAGGATTTCTTTCTGACGCTCTATCAGAAGGGCTATGTCTATAAAGATACCATGCAGTCGCCCTACTGCCCAACAGATCGCCGCTTTCTGCCCGATCGCTATGTTGAGGGGACCTGTCCCCATTGTGGCTATCCCCAGGCGCGCGGCGACCAGTGCGACAATTGCGGGCGAGTACTTGATCCCGTTGACCTGATCCAGCCCCATTGCCGTCTCTGTGGCAGCAGAGAGCAGCCGCTGGAGATCCGCGATACCGAGCATTTCTTTCTTGATCTACCCAAGCTTCAGGAGCCGATTCTGCAGTGGCTCTCTGAGGACAAGGAGCATTGGCGCCCCAACGTCTACGCCTTCACGATGAACTGGCTGAAGGAGGGGCTGCGCCCGCGCGCGATCACGCGCGATCTTGATTGGGGGGTGCCCATTCCTCTGGAGGGCTACGATGAAAAGCGCATCTATGTCTGGTTCGACGCGGTGATTGGCTACTTCTCAGCTACTGTGGAGTGGGCACAGCGCAGCGGCGACCCCGATGCCTGGAAGCAGTGGTGGATTCCCGGCCTGGCCGATCCTCCAGTGAAAGCCTACTACTTTATTGGTAAGGACAATATTCCCTTCCACACGATTATCTGGCCAGCCATGCTGATGGGCTATGGCAACCGCAATCTACCCTACGATGTTCCGGCCAACGAGTTCATGACGATGCGCGGCAGCAAAGCATCGAGCAGCCGGGGCAATGTGGTCTGGACCAAGGATGTGCTCGACCTCTATGGGGCTGATCCTCTACGCTACTACCTGTCGGCCACCGCCCCCGAAGGACGTGACACCGATTTTACCTTCGAGGAACTGGTACGACGCAACAACGATGAACTGGTCGCCACCTATGGCAACGCTGTCCATCGCACTCTGACCTTTGTCCAGAGCCGCTTTGGCGGGACAGTTCCTACCCCCGGGGTACTGAGCGCCGCTGATGAGGCAATGCTGAGGGAGGTCGAGAAGGGCTTTCAGCGGGTCGGCGAGCTGATCAGCCGCTGCCGCTTTAAGGATGGGCTACAGGCAGCGATGGCCGTGGCCCATGTGGCTAACCGCTACCTCGATGAGCAGGCGCCCTGGAAGCGCATCAAGGAGGACCGCGAGGCCGCCGGAACAACGCTCTACGTGATGCTGCAGGTGCTGAGCGGTCTGCGCTTGTTACTCTATCCTTACCTGCCCTTCTCTTCGCAGAAGCTGCATGGCTACCTCGGCTTCGAGGGCGATGTCAGCAGCTCCCGCTGGCAGCTTGAGACGGTACCCGCCGGTAGGCGGCTTCCGCCACCTCAGCCACTCTTTGCTAAGCTGGAGGAGCCTGCGGACCTCTCCCCCGTCCAGCAGTAAGCCATCGCCGCAGGAGAGAGAATAGCCCGCCGCTCTGCCTGGACAGCAGGAGGCCCAGCCAGGGAGCAGGAAAGAGAGCAAGCCAGTCAGCAGGGGAAAAGCGTTCGTTCTACGATCCAACAACATGGATGGGGAGAGTTTCCTCTTCTCTCCAGTACCAGACCAGCCAGGCGGAGGAGGAGACGCTCCGCCTGGCTGATCCTTATTCCTCCACCGCCGGCTCTCCGCTCTCACGGAGACGGTAGCCCGCCACTTCCGCCGCCAGGCAGGCGGCCCCCACGACACCCGAGAAGTCGCCCAAGCGGGTACGTACGATGGGCGTCTGGCGGGCAGGAAGGGACAGCGCCACGGTGCGCGCACGCCGCACGGCACGCTCAAAGAGCAGGTCAACGGCCTCGATGACGCCTCCTCCCAGGATAATGGCCTCGGGATTGTAAAAATTGATGATCGAAGCCAGGCCATACCCCAGGTAGTCCGCGGCCTCGCTGACAACTTCGATCACCAGCTCATCGTTTTGCTGGATCGCGCTGGCCAGCAATCCCGAGCGGATGATAGTTTCGCCTCCTTTGAGCTGGAGCAGGGCCTCGTCGGCCAGTACGGATTTGCGGCCATGATGGATCTCAGCCAGAATAGCCCGCGTGATGGCTGTGCGTGAGGCGTAGGCCTCCAGGCAGCCACGCGCGCCACAGCTACAGATGCGTCCGCTGGCCTCCACCGTGATATGGCCAATCTCGCCAGCGGTGCCGGAGAGACCCGTATAGAGCCGCCCGTTTTGAAGAATCCCCGCCCCAATGCCGGTGCCGATAAAGACGCAGACAAAGTTCTTGTAGGTGCGTCCAGCCCCGTGGAGATACTCGCCAAGAGCAGCGACCTCCACATCATTGCCAACAGCCACCGGACGCTCAAATTCGGCGCTGAGCAGGGCCGCCACTGGCATATCGCGCACGCCGAGATTGGGCGCCTCCAGAATCACGCCGGCCTGACGATCAATCTGGCCAGCGGCGCCGATGCCTACCGCGAGCAGCTCGCGCCCGTTGCGCAGATCAGCGGCCTCGAGAGCGGCGTGGGCTACCTCCACCACCCGGCGGGCGACGAAGTCTTGCCCTCGTTCCGCTTTTGTACGCTTGCGCGCTGAGGCGATCACTGCGCCAGTAGAGACATCGATGACTGCCGCCAGCGTCTTGGTGCCCCCCAGGTCGATGCCAAGAGCATAGGTTGCCGGATGCCCCGCGTGATTCTTGGCCATAGTTCTCTCCTCAATACAAACAGAACGGCAGCCACAGGCGACACAGCCTGTTTCATACCGCTCGCTCATCGGACATGTGAGCGTGGGACGACCCTTTGAACAGAGCCTGTTGACCGCTCCCGCTCCACGCTCGTCTGCTCCCGTCCCTCTGCTCTCCCCTACGCCTGTCGAAAGGGCAGGCTTAAGTTCGGCTCTACGTCCAGATCAAGATCATGCCGCTCGCCGCGCAGGAGATGGAAGAAGGCCGCAGCAGCTACCATTGCCGCATTGTCCGTACAAAATTCGATCGGCGGATACTGCAGCCGGACCCCCAGCGGCGTTAGCTCTTCCTCCAGACGTGCGCGCAAGGCAACATTGGCCGCCACGCCACCGGCCAGCAGAACCTGCCGTACGTGATACTCCTGGGCCGCCATGCGCGTCTTGACTGCCAAGACGTCGACGATGGCTTCCTGGAAGCCTGCCGCCAGCAGGCCAATATGGACTTGCCCCCGTCTGGCGGCTTCGCTACCCATCGTAGTGTAGCGACTCACCTGGCGCCCTCCACTGGGCAGCGGACGATCAGGCTGTTGATCCGCCACCAGTCCTTCAGCCAGGTGAAGCATGGCGGTTTTCAGCCCGCTGAAGCTGAAGTCATAGGTTCCTCGCAGCCAGGCCCGCGGCAGCCGATAAGGATTGCGCACCGGCAGGCGCTGCTGACGGAGCTCCTCTTCCGCCAGGCGCGCGGCCTGCTGAATGGCTGGACCACCGGGGTAGCCAAGTCCCAGGATGCGCGCCACCTTATCAAAGGCTTCTCCCGCTGCATCATCGCGCGTCCGCCCCAGCAGGAGATAGTCGGTATGGTCGCGCATGAGAACCAGCTCGCTATGAGCGCCGGAAACAACCAGACAGATCAGGGGGAAGAGCGGATCACCAGGCAGATAGGCGCCTTCCGTCTCGCTCGCGTCAGTCTGGAGGTCAGTGTCTGACGCCTGGCGCAGCCAGTTGGCGTAGATATGGGCCTCCAGATGGTTGACCCCCAGAAAGGGCAATTCACGGGCCAGGGCCAGGGTCTTACCTACCGTTAGGCCAACGAGCAGCGAGCCGGCCAGGCCGGGACCATAGGTAGCAGCTACAGCATCGATATCTTCCCAGCAACAGTGAGCCTCCTGGAGAGCGGTCTCGATGACCGGCAAGACAGCAGCCAGCTGCTGTCGCGAGGCGACCTCGGGCACCACTCCCCCGTAGCGCTCATGAATCTCTGTCTGCGAGGCAACCACATTAGCCAGTACGTAGCGGCCATCTTTGATAATGGCCGCCCCAGTCTCATCACAAGAGCTTTCGATTCCCAGAACGAGCATAGTTCACCCCCTCTCTCTCAAAGCTGCATAGCTGGAAGGGACCTCTCACTGACTAACATCGGGCGCCCCGTTCCCCTGTCCAGCAGCACGGCGGGAGCAAGCTGGCCAAAAGCGGTTGAGGGACACTAGACGCCCGAGGCCACCGGCTCCTGCTCTCTCCCTATCATCACCAGCCCACACCCACCAGGATAGGAGCAGCAGCCATTGTCGGAGGCTAGACCGGTTGGATGGGGGCAGAGCACTCTTCTCTTAGCCCTGAGCTTCCAGCTTCCGCAGCAATGCAGCCTTCTGCTCCTGAAACTTCTGGCGATAGGCTGGGCTGTGGATCTCGTCGGTCCACATGATCAGGGCATCCTCTTGATTATCGCTATAGTAGCGGTGGCGCAGGCCAGCCTCGCGGAAGCCGTACTTACGATAGAGATTTTGCGCAACGTAGTTGGAGACACGGACCTCAAGCGTGACCCATCTGGCGCCGATAGTATAAGCAATATCGATCAGGCTGACGAGCAAGAACTCTCCGAGTCCCTGACGACGATAGTCAGGATGCAAGGCAATCGTAGTGATATGCGCCTCGTCGACCATGAGCCATAGCCCGGCAAAGCCAATGATAGAGGCAAGCTGCGGCGAGGATGTCGCCGTCGACGAGCGGCCCGGCAACAGCGACAGAGGGAAGAAGCGCCTGGGCTTCTCAGCCTCAGAGGTAGAAGGCTCCACGTGCTCCTCTATAAGCTTTTTGTCGCGCAGGACAATATAGTGAGCCCAGCGGTTATCTTGCAGTTCCTTGCGATAGGCACTAGGAGGCCAGGTCGATGGATAGGCCAGACGCTCGATCTCAATCACCCGAGGCACGTCTGACAACGTCATGCGTTCAATGATGTAACGCACGTTCTTCCCTCTCTGTCTCGCTTTGAGGTAGTGAGCGCGGCTGATCCACCGCGTTCAGCAGCGGTTGCTTACGCGCGCTGGCCGTAATGGCAGGAGGGCGCAAGTAGAGCGGCTCCAGGCGCAAAGGATCATCGCCCTCGCCACGCAAGAGGCGAGGCCAGGCAAGCGCAGCCAGAGTAGTAGCCCTTCTGGTGGCCAGCAACGGCTCAGCGAAGGCACACTCCGGCAGAGAGGAGCGCAGAGTCGCACAGGTGGCCGCTTTCAGTTCCCCACAGAAGAGAAAAGGAGGAAGCTCGCGCCGGCCTGGCACCGCCAGGGACGTAGCAGCCAGCTCTTTGAGATAGGCCACGAGCTGCTGGGGAGGCAGCAGGACATAGTCACCAAGTCGCTGCAGATCCTGCGTAAGTCGCCCCTGCTCATCCTGGCCCTCCGTACTGAGATAGCAGGCGGCATACAGTTCGGAGCGCCCTGCCTCCAGTACAGCGCAGATCGGCCCTGACCAGCGGCGCTGCTGAGCAGCGATGATATCCAGAGTGCCCACCCCAACCAGCGGCTTCTCCAGAGCGAAGGCCAGGCTACGAGCCGTGGCCACCGCTACCCGCACGCCATTGAAGGAGCCTGGGCCCAAAGCTACCGCCAGGGCAGAGAGATCCGCCGGACGCCAGTTTCGGCTGCTCAGTAATCGGCGGATCGCCGGCAACAGCTCAACGCTGTGATTGTTCTCGACAAGCCAGGTCTCCTCTGCGTAGAGGGTCTCCTCTGAGCAAAGGGCCAGACTGGCCTGGCGCGTGGAGGAATCAATTGCCAAGAGCAGCATAGGTATTTTTCTGGAATTGTTGTAGCAGCTCACAATAATACGATCCGACGGCCTCGAAGAGGAGCGCCCGCTTCGTCTCGCTGAGCAACTTCAGACGGATGCGGAGATACTCGCCAGACCAGAGCGTTGGGGCCTTATCAGCCCACTCCACTACACAGACGCCTGCCGGGTGAGAAAAGTAATCTTCGAAGCCCAGATCGAGTATCTCTTCAGGATGCTCCAGGCGATAGAGATCAAAATGATAGAGCGCCAAACCTCTGGAGTGTGCTGCCTGCCCTTCTCCGCGCCCACGTGGTTGGCCACGGTACTCCTTCAGGAGTGTAAATGTGGGGCTGCTGACCACCTCAGTAATACCCAGGCCCTGAGCCAGACCTTGCGTAAAGGTGGTCTTCCCCGTTCCCAGTTGGCCAGCCAGCAGGATAAGCTCGCCACCGCGCAGCAGCTCGCCTAAGCGGATACCCAGCCGCTGGGTTTGGGCCGCACTATGGCTGATCACATCAAGAGTACAGCTCACCTCGTCTTGAGAAGCACCAGTCACGCCGTCTTCCTTCTCCCCTGCTATAGCCGCGGCTCAAGTATCTCTTGAGCCTTTCCAGAGAGCCTCAAATTATTATAACACAGTCCTCCCTGCTTCGCCTCAGCCGATTTTCTTCCCACAGTTAGAGCAATAGAGCGCCCGCACCCGGACGGGTTGGCCACAGTGAGGGCAAGGGACCTTATCCGCTGCCCGCGAGGTCCCACTGCCACCAGCGCCAGCACTGGCCCTAGTCATTCCTGGGGCGCCTCCCACGGTCGGCGCCTGCTGCGTCGTCGGGGCCGTGGGAGTCACCGGTGGCGGCGTATAGTCGCGCGGGGGCTGCGGAGCAAACTGCTCCGGCTGATAGGTCTCATTTTTGATCTCCTGAAGCTGTTGCTCTCGATTGCTCAAGTCGGCATCCAGCTCCTGAATACTGGCACAGATGCGCGCTAATTGTGGTTGAGACAGCGCCCCCTGCTGATACAGGGTCATAGCCGCTGTGGCAAGCTCTTCCAGCAGAAGCTGACGCTGCTTGAGCAGCTGATCAATCTCCCCCTGCTTATTCCGAATACGCAGCTGTTTCTGGGCTTCCCAGGTAGTACGGCTGACAGCTGCCGAGACAAGATGTTTTGCTGACTCAACAAAGTCCGCCATCGTTGGTGCTCCTTCCCTTGAGTTGGTCTGGTGAGCTGGGAACGCTGGGCCTTCTTCTCTACTCTCCTGATCGTTAGCGCGTCAGATGCGCCAGGCTGCTATCAGGAGATCCAGCACAGGGTGCCGCTAGGTCTCTTCCTCCACAGCGCCGCGATAGACACGCACGGCTTCCAGTCGGCCCACGCGGTTGAGCTGGATGGCCACCACATCAATGCGCCAGGGGCGCCCGTAGGCCTCGTGCTGCTCAAGATAGTAAGAGGCTACCTCAATTAACTTGCGTCGCTTGCGCGGCGTCAGCGCCTCTTCAGGACGGCCCCAGTTGCTGCCGCGGCGGGTCTTCACCTCAACAAAGACCAGCTCCTCGCCATCGCTGGCGACAAGGTCGACCTCTCCGGCCCGGCAGCGAAAGTTACGCTCGTGAATATGATAGCCCCGCTGATGCAGGGTAAGAGCAGCAAGACGCTCGCCAGCCCGACCGAGCGCACGTTGTCTGCTGGCCCTGGTCAGGCCCTCTTGTCCCTGCCCTTCAGACTCCTCGTGATCTGTACCATTCATGAGAGTAATACGCCATCCCCACACTCAATGTTGTATGCTTCCTATGAGGGCATCGCTGAGCTAGCAGCGCTCTTGCCGTCTCTGCAAGGATAGCCTAAGACAGTGGCCAGATGCAAGCAGACAAGGAGCGTCCCTGAAGACGACACTGAAGAACATACAGAAGAGGAGCAAGCCAAGAGATGGATCATCAACCGATTGTCTTTCTCCACGGCGCAGGAGGGAGCGCCCGCAGCTGGAGCGCTCTGCTGGAGTATCTCGGCTCGTATCCCGCCATTGCCATTGACCTGCCAGGGCACGGCCAGCGCGCGGATACGCTAGCGGCAGAAGTGAGCGTGAGCGACTACGCCCAGGCCGCCTGGCAGATCATCAGCAAGGAACTACAGCTTCAGAGGCCGATCGTTGCCGGGCACTCGATGGGAGGAGCCATTGCTCTGACCCTGGCCCTGGAGCATGGTCAGGAGCTGTCAGGATTGATCTTGATCGGAACGGGCGCCCGCCTGCGCGTACGAGCCGATCTGCTGGAAGCCACGCGAACAGGCTCCCCTGAGGCGCTGCAGGCGCTGTCCACCTGGAGTCTGGTCCCAACCAGCAGCGAGAGCCAGCGCACCCACTTCCAACAAGAGCTAGCCAGTGGCGCAGCTCAGCTTTACCGCGATCTATTGGCCTGCCATACATTCGATTGCATGGCCCGCCTGGGAGAGATCCAGCTCCCGACCCTGATCGTCGTAGGCGCAGAAGACCAGATGACTCCTGTGAAGTACAGCCAGTATCTTCACGACCATATCGCGGGGTCCACGCTGCAGATCATTCCTGCCGCTGGTCACGCCTTGATGCAAGAGCGACCGAAGGAACTGGCTCGCGTCATTGCTGCCTGGCTGGCAGCAGCCCCCTCGACGCCTTCCCCTGGTTCATGCTACAATACAGCCAGTGGTTTCCCTCACGAATAATAGAGCAAGCAGGGCAGCAACGGCCCTTCTTCATACAGAGCATTTGCGATAAATAGGGGGCAACGGTATGTCAGGCCATTCGAAATGGGCACAGATTCGCCGAGCTAAAAGCGTGAACGATGCGCGCAGAGGACAACTGTTCACGCGCCTCGGGCGCGAGATCGCAGTTGCTGTGCGCGAAGGAGGAAGCGGAGATCCCGCTGCCAATCCGCGTCTGCGCATGGCCATTCAGCGCGCACGCGACGCCAACATGCCGATGGAGAACATTGAGCGCACCATCAAGCGGGCACTTGGCGGCGCAGAGGGCAGCAACCTTGAAGAAGTGACCTACGAAGGCTACGGTCCCGGCGGGACAGCGATCCTCATTGAGGCGATGACCGAAAACCGCAACCGCACGGTCGCGGAGATTCGCAACGCTTTCAGCCGCAACGGCGGGAGCCTGGGCGAGACAGGAAGCGTCTCCTGGCTCTTTGAGCCGCGTGGGGTCATTGAGGTGGCCCTCGACGGGCACGACCCCGATGAGGTCTCATTGGAGGCCATCGATCTGGGAGCCGAAGACGCGGAACCATCAGCAGAGGACGAGGTCTTGACGGTCTACACGACCCCGGCCAACCTGGAGAAGGTGCGCCAGGCCCTCCAGGAGAAGGATTACAAGATTCTGAAAGCTGAGAGCACAATGGTTCCCAAGACTCGGGTTGAGCTGCGTGATGCCAGAACTGCTCATCAGCTGATGCGGCTTGTCGAGAAGCTGGAGGATCTGGACGACGTCCAGAACGTCTATTCCAATGCCGATATTCCTGACGAACTGGTGGCCTCCTATGAGTAGGGCGGGGGATGGCGGCAAACCAGGGATCAGAGCGACCCTTGTGGCCGCTCTGTCCTCCCACCGGAAGCACAGCGAGGAAGGCGGCATATCCTTATGACTCAGAAGGCTCCGCCGCGGCGGGTCGCCCTGGGCATCGATCCAGGAACGGCAATTGTCGGATATGCTGTCGTAGCGGCCCAGGGCGACAGGCTCAGCTTACTCGCCTGCGATGTCATCACCACGCCCGCCGGTATGCCCTTACCTCAACGTCTCCAGCAAATCTATGAGCGCTTGGGGGAGATCATTAGCACTCACCAGCCGGCGGAGGCTGCAATGGAGGAGCTTTTTTTTGCCAAAAACGCTCGCACGGCGATGATGGTCGGCCAGGCCCGCGGTGTGGCCATGCTGGCCCTGGCAAACCACGGGCTGCCCATTGCAGAGTATACGCCACGCCAGGTGAAACAAGCGGTCACCGGCTACGGTAGCGCAGACAAGGCCCAGGTCGGGGAGATGGTGCGCATTTTGCTCAACCTGCGCTCCGTTCCTCGCCCCGATGATGCCGCAGATGCAGCAGCTATTGCCATCTGTCACCTCCATAGTTCCCACCTGATCAGAGCCAGCCTCCTTTCCGAGGACTTCCACCCCTCAGAATCAGGAGGATGGTAATCATTCCCCAAAAAGTCAGCAACCGTTACTCAGATCACGCCAGTGGCGTTACTTCCTATACGACAGCAGAGGGAGAGATAGGCAGGCAGGGATGATTGCGAGCATTCATGGCATTCTTGAAGCACAGCGCGAGGACCATTTGATCATCCGCGTGGGAGGCTTCGGGCTACGTGTCTTTGTGCCAGCCTCAACACGCACTCGCTTCAGTACGCCCGGCAGCGAAATCTCGCTCTATACTCACCTGCACGTCCGTGAGGACGGCCTGGCGCTCTACGGCTTCGCTGAGGAGGCTGAGCGCGATATGTTCGAGCTGTTGATCGGTGTCAGTGGCGTCGGTCCCAAGGTGGCTTTGGCACTGCTCTCGGTGCTCGATGCGCCCACCTTCTACCGCGCGATCGCCCAAGAGGATGTTCAGCAGTTGGCCCGCGCCCCCGGCGTGGGCAAGAAGCTTGCCGGTCGTCTGGTGCTGGAGCTGAAGGGCAAGGTCCCGGCAGTGGCCCCAGGCACAACCTCCGCCGGTGGTATCCGGCGCTCCGAGGTATTGGAAGCCCTGGTCGGTTTGGGCTACAGTCCTGCTGCCGCCCAGGCGGCCATCGCTCGCCTGCCCCAGGATCAGAATCTGTCGCTGGAAGAGCAAATCACCCTGGCCCTGCGCTCCCTCGCCCGCGAACTCTGATCTGACTGACGGTCGTTGTAGCAGGTAGGATTCGCAGAAAACGCCTATTTTCTGGAGGATGCTGATGGCAACGGACGAATTGCTGCCGCCAGCATGTGCTTTCGCTGTCTCTGTCCTGGCCGAGTACGAGCAGGACCCCGAGGCCGTGCCCGAGGAGGCTGTCGAGGCTGCCCGACAGCATATGGCCTCTTGCCCACGTTGCAAGGAAGCCTCGGCAGCGAGTAGCCCCAAGCGCAAGAAAAAGAAGGTACGGCGCATCTCCCCGGCGGAGTCTCTGGCCGCCTCGGCGGGCGATGAGGCGGCAGTTGCTGCCCCAGCCCTGGCTGGCGCCGAACCGTTCCAGGTGGCTCCCCCCGTCTCGCAGCCACCCACCGCGCCAGGCTTCTCTTCTCCCCCATCCGGCTCCGAGACACAGGAGCAGACAATCCGTATTGCGCCTCCCTCGGCTGGCGATGGCCTGATCGACTGCCAGCAGTGCCGTCAACTACTACCCGAGTACGCCGAGGCGATGGACAGCGGGCAGAATGTGGCCTTGCTCTATCCCGAGGTTCAGGCCCACTTGCTCGTCTGCGACACCGGCTGTCTGGTTTTGCTCGACCTCTTCCGCCAGGAGGCCAAGGCCAATCGCAAGTATCGACGCCGCCCGGTGCGTGACCCGTTCCGCGTGATGTGGTGGCAGATGAGCGGCTTTTTCCGCGGTGGATTAGTACCGGTCTCCCCGCGCGCTTTGGCCTTCGGGACCTTGATCCTGATTTTGTTGCTGACCTCCCTGACCGCGTTCCTGGCGATTCGCTGGGATGACGCCCGCTACTACCATCCCCCCAATACGCATCTGTTGCCAACACCGGACGGTATCGGGCTAAGCGATGGGCTGAAGATCTTCGATGCCTGTAACGCCGCAGGCTACCAGGACAAGCGCCAGGCCGCCCAGGCGATGCAGGCGGGCAATAGCAAGAAGGCCGAGGCTCTGCTCTCGGCAGCCGTGGAGATCAGCGATACGACGGGCTGCAACAGCGCCGAGGCTGCCATTTATCGAGAGGACCTGCGGGTGCGCCTCTCGGGCCACCCCTATGGCATTATTGTGGTGAGCTTCGATAGCGGCCCCGGTGTAGCCGATCCCCAGGGCGGCACCGATCGCCATATTCTCTATGCCGCCTATACCCAGGAGTTGGTGGGAGCCTATATCAGCCAGGAGCAGTACAATAGCGCGCAGATGAAGGTTCCTGGCGCACCTTTGCTGTACCTGGTACTGGCGAACACAACCGGCGAGGAGGAGGGCGCGCTGCAAATCGCCAATGCCGTGGCGACCCTGAACGCCAAAGGGAACTTCGCAGACTTCGGCCTGCAGGTAACCGGACGTCCACCTATCCTGGCGGTACTGGGGCTGGCGCCAAGCCGCTTGACCGAGGTGGTGCTGCCAGTGCTCTGTCGCGCCGGTGTCCCTTTGCTCGCTCCGACCGCTTCGGGCCTCTTTATCATTGACTTGCTCTCCCAGACCTCGCTCTATCGCCACTGCACTCCCGGTTTCGCCTTTATTCGCTTCTCGGCGGACGATTCGGCTCAGAGTCGCGCCGGAGCCGACTACGCCTACAACGAGCTGGGCGCTCGCAATGTGGCAATCTTCTATGACCCGAGCAATCCTTCTTCCAGCAGCTCGGCCCGCTATTTTAGCCAGTCCTTCACCGCTCATCGGCATACACGCATCGTGGCTCAGGAGACCGCGGTGGCCAGTGGTCTGCTCGATGCTAATGGACGCCCCCAGGCCTCGCGCGATGACTTGCTGGCTGGCCTCAAGGATGCTCTGCAGGCTCAGCCCCGGCCCGATTTAATTTTTGCTCCGCTGCTCTCTAACGATGTCATGACCCTGGCTGAGGCCATTGCCCAGCTCCCGCGCGATCAGCAGCCGATTCTGCTGATCGGTGGCGAGTTTGTCCAGCCAACGGCTATCCAGAAGCTGGTACCCTGGGTGCGTCAAAACCAGTTCACACTGCCTCGTATTTATGTGACAGTCAGTAGCGCTGCTCGTCCCCCTAGTGGAGATAGTCCCTGGCCCAAGCAGTTCTACGCCGCTTTCTGCACGCTCTTTGCTTCACCAGGGAGCTTCTGCAGTGGAGCAGCGGCTCTGGATCAGGGCGCTCTGCTCTTCGGCGATGCGGTGGAGCTGGTGACTTTGAGCCTTGGCCAGAACCAGCAGTCCGGGCAACAGGCTCAGAGCAGCCAGGGACAGGCTCAGGCAACTCCCAGCTTCCCGACGCCAGCTCAGCTCGTGCAGCGTATCAGTAACCAGAGCTTCAATGGGGTGAGCGGCCCTATCGCCCTGCGCTTGTGGAATAATGTCCTGATAACCAGCACACGCGCCGCGCCGGCGATTCTGGAACTGCAACAGGATGGCAGCATCCAGATCGCTCAGTAGCGACGAGTAAAGCAGGCAGGCCAGGCAGAGGGTCTTGGTTGGTTGGCCCTCTCCCCACAGCCAGCGCTGCCAGGTAAGAGAGTACAGGGGCGGCAAGCAAACCTCAGCTGACTACGCTGGGGTCGCCGCCCCCTCTCTCTGCGTTCTCCTCTTCCGGCCTGACTATGGACCTTCTACCTGGAGGAGACTAAGAGAGCCTGGCACGCCAGCCAGCTAGCTAGCTAGCCAGCACAGCACAGCAGCGTAGAGCAGACCTCGACCAGCTATGGCGCTGCTTGCACTTGCCCCTTCGCCACGCGGTCGCTCCGATAAGATGGGTGAGCAGAGCGCCATCAGCCTGGAAGCACTGAAGAGAAGATAGCGAGGAAGAGGAAGAGCAAGAGGAGGAAAGCCAAAGAGCCAAACAAGAGCTTAGGAGAAGTGGGGAGCTGAGTAATGGAGCTACTCATTGTAACGCTGGCGCATATCAGGCCAGCCTACGAAATTGACGCTCAGACGCAAGTGCGGCAAGTAACCGACGCTCTGCGTCCAACCCCCGGCTTGCTGGGCGTACGCAGTTACACCAGCCGCGACAGGCGCTATCACCTGCTGCTCACCACCTGGGAGAATGAGGAGGTCTGGCAAAAGGTGCGCGATCGCTGCAGCCCCGCCCGCCTGCTACAGGAGATGGCAGGCGCTCAGCTCATGGACACCCCAGAGCAGTGGGCCATGCGCTCTATCTGGGGCTATGTACGCCCGGCAGTGACTCCTACTCTGGCCGTGGCACTGCTGGCACGGGTCCAACCAGAGCAGGCTGAGGCAATCGAGCAGCGCTGGCTAGAAAGCCTCCACCGTCAGGCGGCAGAACTGCTGATGGCCTCGGCTTTTCTGGCACGCGGGGAGGAAGAGAGCAGGACGCGAGCCGGAGGAGATAGGGAGGACGCCAGTCGAGAGCCAGCCTATCGCTGGGGAACAGTCTTCCTCAATTTTCTCACCTGGGCGAGCGAGATCGAGCAGGAGGAGTTCTATACTCAGCCAGGCTACCAGAACTTCAGCTTGCAGCTGCACCAGGCGGCTCTCATCCAGATGCTGGCCCTGGAGCAGCCCTGATGCCTCTCTCTGGTCCTTTTCTTGCAGTCACTCCGTTTAGCAAGGGGAGGAGAGAGCCAGGACAGGACCAGGGCCACACCTGAAGCACCAGGCCCTGCCGCTAATCAGAGGCGAGGCCGTCGGCGCTGGCTCGCGTCCGCGACCTGGCCCGGCCCGACAGTGACTAATGGCTTCCTCCCGACCGCGGCCCACGAGGAGAGAACTCCTCAGTCACTGGAGCTTTCGGCCACCGGCCTGGCATAGTACTTCTGAAGCTCAGACCAGAGCAGGGCACGATCCCGCCACATGGCAGGCGTAAAGATGTGATACTCCCCATCACAGAGGGGAACCTGGCTGGGACAGATACGGTGAGGCGTCAAGCGGAAGCGGATGGTATCCTCAACCACTTCCACCCAAATATGACGTCCCGTATACCCCGAACCCCATTTGAGGAGCACGAGCGTATCGTATTCTTCAAAGCGCCCTCTCCCCTTGAGCAACTCGCGATCGAGGCGGCGCAAGAGCGAGGGAAGATCGCTCTCCCGCATAATGCGCCGCGCGTTTTCACGGCGCGCTTGACGCTGAGCATCTGCGTCAAAGAACTCTTCCGACAGACTCATAGTAGAAGCACTCAGCCGTCCTTTCTTCTCCTGAAGAGCAGCGGATGATGAGCACGAGACGCCTCTCTGCCCTTCTGTGGCTCACTCAGCATGGGCAGCTCCGACTCCGAACCATCAAAGATCTGCTCCTCTATCGCCCCTCAGCGAGCCAGGGCTCATGATCCTTCGAAGAAAACAGAGCCCCAAGAGGAGGCAGCGGCCAGAAGCGGAAGAGAGCATCAGCCAGTCAGCTATAGTGTTCTTTCCGCTCCTTCCTAGGGCCGCAGACGCAGCTCATAGTCGCTGCGCGCCTCCTCGCCGCTGAAAGCATGAACCAGCTCACGCCTGCTCAGCTCCCACTCCCAGCTGAGAGTCGAGAAAGGAAGAACGGCGGCACTGACAGCACTGGCCGGGAGAGGGAGAGCAGAGGCAAGGGGCTGATCAACGAAACAGTCAGCGACGTCGCGAGATGACGAGATGTAATAAATATTATCACTGGAGCGCTTCGCGTTGCGCTTGGCTTCGGCGACCAGATAGCTGATTTCCTGCAGGCTGTGAGTCAGATAAGGCTGGTTGTTGACGATGCCAATCGAGAGCGAGACGAGCGGGAACTGATAAGGACGCCCTTTGCGGTCCACGCCGCTGATCGTCCCACGCTTGAGGTCTTCAGGCCGATAGAACGGTTGGCTCAGCTCTTTGTAGGCCGCAATGATGCGGCAACTGAGCAGGCGAGCCCGGTCAGGCGTGGTGACCACGACAAAGTCATCGCCCCCAACATGGCCCACGAAATCTTCTAGATTGCCATATTCACAGACCACGCGACGGCAGATGCGTCCTACCAGACGGATCATCTCATTGCCAGCAAGGAAACCATAGGTATCATTGAAGGCTTTAAAATTATCGAGGTCGAGGTAGAGGAGGCTCCACGGCTCCTGGCTAGCAAGCCTGCACTTGATAGTCATTTCAACCTGGAGCGCCCCAGGAAGGTCGATGAGCCTCGATAACATCACCTGCTGCACATGTCGCAACTGCGTGCGCACACGCTCCAGAAACTCTTCGGCGTCAAAGGGAGTGGCGATATAATCATCTACTCCCATGCGGAACGCACGCACCTTAGCACCGGGGTCGCTTGCGGCACTAACGACAATGATAGGAATATACATGGTCCGCGCATGCGTGCGCAGGCGCTGAATGAACCGCTCGCCATCACTGTCTGAGCCTGTCATATTGAGAATGACAAGCTGAGGCATTTTGCGCAGCGCAAACTGGACAGCATCCTCGCCGTGAAGGACAGTGAGCGTATGATCTCCATCACTTTCCAGATGTTTCTGAAGGATGCGAGAGATCAGACTGTTGTCCTCGACGACCAATACATTGCCCATAAGTGCTCCTGCCTCTACGCTTCACTAGCACAACGAAAGCACATTTTACCTTTCACACCTGATCCTCACAGGAACAAAAACAGCCCTATGTGATAAGGTGTGACAGAGGTGCAGAGGTATCTGTGTAAGAAACCTCCAGGTTCGCTGCCCGGGGTGAGCATGAGTGCTTCCTCTGCGCACACCAACCTGCTCACCGCCTTTTTTCTCCAGGCAGGATCGGTTGTCACAAATCATAGACCCTGGCCACTGACGACCCCTGACGATAGGGCAAACGAGCAGCTCCCTGGGCACAGGGCGAGGACTAGGATTAGAACTAGAGCTAGAACTCATGCACCGCCACCGCTATCTCTGCTCCCCTCTTCGATAAGGCAGCGCGCATGAGCAAGAGCACAGAGCAAACAGAGCAAATAACGTAGAGTTGCAAATGTTTTCCCCTCTACTCCACCGCCCATAAAGCCAGCCAACGTAGCGACTTTGAGCACGGACGGAAGCCTCCCCACCACCGGTGCGCGGCGGCTTCTCGTTTTCCTCGGCCTGGCCATCAGATCCTGGAGCCCTGTGGAGCTGGACCCGCGTTGCTCCTCACGAGTCCTGGCAACAGCACCATACCTGCTTGCCCCATCATATTAAACGCTAGCACATAAAGCAAGCAGTGTCAACACATCAGAGATGAATTTTTCATCATCCACCTGAGCACGAGAAAGTTCAACATTTGTCTGCACGATCCAGTGTAATATCCCTAGATGGATCTGCAAAGAAAGTTCTACCAAATGTTCTTGTCACGTTATACAGAAGACGATGGAAGGCTATTCCTTCTACCAACAAGTGTCACGATGTCCTCGTAGCCTGGCCTGTCTGATTGTCAGTCACAGGCTCTGGAGTGCCGACGCCGCCAACTCAGCCGCTTCTGCTTCCTGATCAGGCGGGTTCTTACAGATCGCACTCTGCGCCTGGCTCAGCAGAACACGACTCGGCCTGCTCAATGAGGTCGCTTGAGAGAAGAAGCGAGGAGCTGGGCTGAGGGCAAACGAACGAGCCACGAGACCCCTCGTTGAGAGAGGATTTCCAGGTTTTGCAGTTGACGTGCCGCCCGGCCTGCGCTAAGATAAAAGCGCCCATTCAGGCGCGAGAAACATCTAGCCAGTCTTGAAGGGGAGCCTATGGCCATATCCTCCGCACCGACCGAGCGCAGCGTGGTTTTCCCCAGCAAGGGACAGCCTTCTTTCATGCTAGAGGGCATTCTCCATTATCCCGGCCAGGCTCGTCAGGCCCCCGCCGCTGTGCTTTGCCATCCTCAGCCAGCCAGTAGCGATATGCAGGATGTACTGACGTTGCTCCTGGCACGCCGCCTGGCCGAACAAGGTCTGATCGCCCTGCGTTTCAATTTCCGTGGCGTTGGCCGTAGCCAGGGACAACAGACCGATGGTCGCTTAGAGCCGCTGGATCTGGCTGGCGCTATCGACTTTGTTTTGGCTCAGCCTGGGGTCAATCCCGCTAAGCTCTGTGTGATTGGTCACGCCTTCGGCGCCTATATCGCGTTGCAGTATGCCCCCTACGATCCGCGCATCCGCACAGTGGTGGCAATTAGCCTGCCACTCTTCCGAGCCATCGGCGGCTTACCTCGCCAGTTTGAACGCCCCAAGCTCTTTGTGACCGGCGAGTTCGACGAGGTCTGTCCGCTCTATAAGCTGGAGCCCTTCGTTGAGCAGCAGAAAGGCCCCAAGGGCATCAAGGTGATCACCGGGGCTCGCCACCTGATGCGCGGCTACGAGGAGCCAGCAATTGAGGCGATTACGCGCTACTTGCTGCGCTGGGCCGAGATGCCCGATATTTGATTTGAGCCAGAGAGCTAAGTAAGCAGGCGCTCCTCTCCTTCTCTACCTCTCTTCTTCATCGCTCCGGCGGTCTCTGACAGGAGAGCCAGAAAGGAGTGGCTGGCAATGCCTGACTGTGCTCGCTCTTGGGCCTGATGCACTCCAATCCCAGCGCTAGCCCCAACTCGCAGGCAGGCCCGGCAGGCTCGTCAGGCCCTATTTCGACCTTGACAGCTCCTGACGAGGGTGCTACCCTTGACAGCAGATGCGCTATCGATCGGTCACCAAAGATGCCAGGCACTGGTGGTCAGACCCTGTCTCGTTTGCTCACAGCTGTGAGAGCCTCTGCTGCCAGGCCCCTTCGTTGCTGATCTCAACTGCGCTTGCCCGCGGACCAGCTGCGGTTTTGACCGTGGTCCGGCTCCGGCTGCCAGGACGTCGCGAGAGCAGCCGTTAGCTGTCAGCTATGACGATGTTAGAGGAGGAGTTTACGCTGTGGAGAGCGTTCACCCGATCCTCCTGGAAGCTTCGCTCCATGAGACAATTTGGGGAGGGCGGCGCCTGGAAGAGGATGGTTGGAAAAAGCTGCCTCCGGCGAAGCTAATCGGTGAAGCCTGGGAGACTGAGGTGAAGACGCTGGCCCAGAATCCGCCCTACACTGGGAACACGCTGGGTCAGCTGGTGACAGAGCTTGGGCCTTCTCTCCTCGGCCCCCAGGCGGGGGCAATCTTTGGTCCACGCTTCCCCCTTCTGGCCAAGTTCATTGACGCTCATCAGAAGCTGTCTGTGCAGGTGCATCCCGATGATCTTTACGCCGCTCAGTATGAGGGCGGAAAGCTCGGCAAAACGGAATGCTGGTATATTCTGGCCGCGGAGCCTGGCGCGACCATTGTCCACGGCTTTGCCACCCTCACCAGCCGTGCCGAGGTGGCTGCGGCTATCGAGCAGGTAACGCTAGAGCAACTTCTTCATGAAGAGCCTGTTCAGGCCGGCGATGTCATTTTTGTTCCAGCAGGAACGGTGCACGCCATCGGTGCAGGTATCCTGCTCTACGAACTCCAGGAATATTCTGATATCACCTACCGCATGTATGACTATGGGCGCCTGACCGCCGAAGGAAAGCCCCGCGAGCTACACGTTGAGCGCGCGCTGGACGTGGCCCATTACGGGCCTTCGGCACGGATTAAGGTTCGCCCGGTAACCCTGGCTGGCGGACCGGGGTACGAGGAGCGTTGTCTGGTTGCCTGTCGCTACTTTGTGATGCGCGAGCTGGCGCTTAAGGGAGAGGCTCGCGATCAGACGATGGGAAGCTGCCAGATCCTGTCATCGCTGGGAGCCGAAGCAACAATCCACTATGGCCCCTCGCTGCAGCAGCGCCTGAGCTTTGGGCGCGGTCAAAGCCTCGTGCTACCCGCTGCTCTTGGTCCTTACTCTCTTGAGGGTCATGGGCTGCTCTTGCGCTCCTACGTGCCCGCTCCCGATGACGCGGCCTGGCTGGCCTGGAAAGAGGCTAATCCTGAGCTGGCCTGAGCGAGAGGCAGAGACAGCGAAACCGCTCGCTGATCACCTCACCGGGCCCCTCCTCAGTAAAGAGAACCTGGTCGGGTCTAGCCAAGCTGACCAGGTTCGACTCTGGCCCCCCATAGACCAGGCCCCTAGTTAGCTCCGGGCCGGCTTTCTCGCTCACGCCGCTTCTCATCCAGGTAAACAATGGTGCCCTCAACGACACGCGGTTCGCCGCCTGTCTCGCCTTCACCAGGTCGAGAGGGGGAATCATCCTCGACAAAGCCTAACTCGCGCTGGAGTTGCTCGACAGTGGCCAGCACCTGCGCCACCCCGCGGAGCAGCTCAACAACTTTGAGAACAGCGAAGAGGGCCACCCAGAGCACTAGCCCAAGCAGTAGAGTGATGCCTCCTCCAATCAGGCCGTTGAGGAGGCTTTCATAGATGACACCAGCGAGTAGGGGGAACCAGTAGAAGCGAACCACTACCCGGAGCAGCCAGTAGAGGAACCAGAAGACCGCCTTGATGGGGTCCGCTGGCATCTCCCAGGGCGGTATCCATTGGAAACGGCGATTCTTTCTTTCCATGTTTGCGGTGCCAGGCACGCTGCTGTTCCGTCCCGTCTTTGTTTCTTCCCCCCTTTCGCCTAACTCGGCGCTGCTCCGGTCTCCGCTTAGCGAACAGCGCGGGCGGGCAGTTCAGCAGTGCCTCCGTCAAGGATAAGTGTCGCTACTCTTTTGCTGACACCATTGTAACAGCCAGAAGGCAGCAGCGCCAGGGCTTTGCTACTGAGCCAGCCCCTCAGTAGACCCAGTACGTTTGCCGCCTCCCGGCCCCTCTGGCCCCGCCACAAGTGTGCAGGCTTCCTGCCCAGGACCTCAGCAGGCCCTCGCTGATCACCCTCCAATTCCGCTACTCACCGACAGTGGAAATTGGGTTAGTCCTTCCACTGTCTGCAGCAGATGCAAATTTATCTCTTTCGATATAGAGGTCTCTAGATGCAGCGGACCATAATTTGGCATATAAAAGACAGTGCGGTAGGACCAGATACGTAGCAGTAGGCTGCTGGGAATCGGTTCCATATCAGCCAGGCTGAAGGTCACGAGGAGCCTCTCCCCCGCCTGTAAGCGGTTAAAAGTACAGGTCGTTGCGAGGCTTTGAGACGACGAGGCCCCAGCAGTGGCCACGAAGCGATAGGCATAGGTCGTATTGAGGACAGGCTGTGCCTCTTGCATGACTCGCCAGGGTGAGACAAGCCAGGTGGTAGTCTGAGAGCGCTCGGTCAGAGTGAGGGGCACAGCCTGCGATGAGAGTGCCTCTAGTGCGCCAAGCCTCCAAGGAGCAGCCTGGACAGAAGTGGCTCCTTGCGTCTCAGGTTCGATCACATAGAGAGAGAAGGGTAGGCCCCCTGGGCGCGGTAATCTGCTTACCAGCGTGGCATGCGTAAAACGCTCCAATAGAGCCGTAACCCAGGAATCGTAAGGCCCCACGAGCATGACCGTACGCTCCGTGGGCAGGAGCAGACAGTGGGCATCAAAGAGAGAGACCGGCGTCTGCATCTGGCGGCTGAGGAAGAAGAGAGCCGTGCGGGTGGCGTCATCTACCGTGATATAGGCCCGCGAGAGATGCTCGCGCTGGGCGAGCTGATCAGTAGCAGCCAGAGCCTGCTGGAGCGAGGCCAGATCATTATGGTACGGATAGGGCTGGAACGCGCGATCATCAAAGTGCCCTTCCAGAGCATCGAGGACACTGACAGCCGAGGCCAGACTTTGAGCAACCACTAGCAGCCCCACCAGAAGATAGCCGGCCAGACGCAGACGCTGCAGCCAGCCCTCGCGCTGATACAGCCACTGGCAGCCCCGTGCCACCACGATGCCAATCAAGAGAAATGGCCCCGGCATCAAGAGCAGCAAATACTGAGTGTGTAGTTCTCCTCCATAGCGCAAGAAGACCAGAAGAGGGAAAAGTTGCCAGAGAAGCAAAATCAGCGCTCCACAACGCTGGCCATCCGAGCGCAAGCTCTCCCAAGCTTGACGCAGCCGTGGCCACCAGCGGCCAGGCTCCGCCGCTCCCTGCGACTCCGCCTGCTCGGCAGCCGGGCCAGCCTGTCGGCGCACAAGCACGACCAGCAGCCACAGGGCGGCCAGGATCAGCAGGGCAGGCATCGCCAGCTTGAGCCAAGAGAAAAGGCGGTGGAGTGGCAAGAGGATTGCATCGCTACGATGAGGAAGCTGATCATATGGAATGATGAAAAGGCGATAGATACGCAGAGCTTGAAGAGAGAGGCCGCCGGCCTGATGATTAGAGAAACTAAGAGTAGAGCGTAGATCATGCAGGCCAGAGACGAGCAGCCAGAGCAACGATGGAGTAAAAACAAGCAGCAGGGCCAGGAGAGCGAAAAGGGCATCGCGCCAACGCACAGTCTGGGGAGCGAGCACCAGGCAGAGCAGCAGCGGAGCCGCCAGCAAAAGATTGACCTCATGGGCCTGGTAGAGGAGGGCCAACCAGAGCACAGCCCACGCGAACCACCCCTGCCGCCGTGCTACCACGCCGCGGAAGAGCGCCAGCAGAAAGAGCACAACAAAAGGAGCGGCTATATTGGGCTGCCAGATAAAACGAGCATACTTCACTGGCAATACGGCAGAAGCGTAGAGAAAGGAGCCAGTTACAGCTGCCAGGCGGCCATAGTAGCGGTACAAGAAGAAATAGGTTAACAGGACAGCCAGGACATTAAGCAGGGCCACAAGCACAGCGGCCCAGAGCGGGTTAGCGCTCAAGGCCGCAGGCAGCATGAACAAATAGACCACGCCGGGCGGATGCTGGGCCCCGATCGAGCCAGTATTGCTAGTGACCGGGAGCAGGCCCTGATGGACAGCATCGTAGGCCATCCGAAAGAGCGTGGCCTGATCGTCATCAAACTCGGTCCGATTGAGACCGTAGAGCCGCAAGGCCGATGCGAGGAGCAGCAGGCCCGGGACTTCCGGCTTCAACAGCCACGACCACGACTCCCAGAGGCGCCGCCGCTCAGAGCCTCCCTGGTGCTGTGAAACCATCCTTCCCTGATGATGGGCTGGTAAGGGGGCCAAGCGCATCAAGTGTCCTCCTGACACTGGCGAGATCAGGGTCAATAATGACCGTCTCGGCGCGCGGGACACCGGTCTGATGATCTTTGAGCAAATTGCCGGTGAGGATAGCAACCACGCGCTCATTTGGCTTGATTATACCAGCCCTGACAAGCTTGCGAATGCCGGCCAGAGTTGCCGCAGAGGCAGGCTCACAGCCAATACCCGCGCGGTCAATAACGGCCTTCGCTTCTAGGATTTCTGGGTCACTGACCTCCTCAACGAGGCCCGCACACTCCTCGATCACCAGGCGAGCACGGGCGTAACTGACTGGATTTCCGATCTTAATTGCGCTCGCCACCGTCTGAGCCCGGACCGCATGTCGACGGGCGAAGCTCTCGCGGTAGCTCAGGTAGAAGGGGTTCGCACCGGCAGCCTGGATAGCGGCCAGACGCGGCAGGCGGCTGATCAGACCCAGATCGCGCGCCTGACGGAAGGCCTTGCCCAGAGCCGAGGTATTCCCCAGATTGCCGGCGGGCAGAACCAGCCAGTCGGGGGCCTGCCAGTCGAGTTGCTGCAGCAATTCAAAGGCAATCGCCTTCTGGCCTTCGATGCGGAAAGGGTTGAGCGAATTGAGTAGATAGATGCCCAGCTCATCGCAGACCTGCTCAACGAGCTGCATGGCGGCATCGAAGTCGCCATTAATCTGCACCATGTGCGCCCCATAGGCCAGCGTCTGCGATAGCTTGCCGCCTGCAACCTGACCAGCGGGCAGAAAGACCAGCGCCTGCAGGCCCGCCAGCGCGGCATAGGAGGCCAGCGAAGCCGAGGTATTGCCAGTTGAAGCGCAGGCAACGGCTCGCGCCCCCATCAGGCGCGCCATCGTCACACCCACCACCATTCCGCGGTCTTTGAAACTCCCTGTAGGATTCTCTCCCTCATGCTTGAGGTAGAGCTGGGCCAGGCCAGCATAGTCTCCGATGCGCCGCAGGCCAGGGCAGGCCTGGGTCTCCTGCTGCTGATCACTGCCCACTGCGTACAACCTGGTATTGCCCTCCGCTCGCGAGAGAACGGCCTCTTCAGGGACTGGCAGAATCAGCTCGCGATAGCGCCAGACACCACTGCGCCGCGAAACAGCAGCGCCTGGCGCACCTGGCACGAGTGCAGCCCGCTCCGCGAAGAGCCGCCGCCAGGCGGCAGCCTCATCATGCTCCTGCGGAGAGGTCCCGGCCTGAAAGACGAGCGACGTTGGCAAGTGGAGAGGGATCTCGACGTCGAGCACCTCTCCACAATCGCAGCGATAGCGCGCCGCCCGCCCCGGCTCCAGCACGGGATAGAGCGCCTGGCAGGCCACACAGCGCAGGCGCACCTCCTCCAGCGCCTGGCGGACAGAGAAGGTGAGCTGGATCTCCTCCTGACGATCAACGCTAGCGTCCAAGCGGCCCCTCCTTTACCGGTCGGGCAGGCGACCAGCAGAATTGATCTTCATAGTAACGAGCGCGCGGACGGCGCACTCGCTGATGGCGAGGGTTGATCACCCGCGCCCCATGCTTATCGGCCCGCAGGATCATACCGGTTCCTTCCACGCCGCGGGCACGCGCAGCCTCCTGCATCGCGCGCAGAATCTCCTGGAAGCGCGAACTTGCAAGAGCAATTAAAGAAGAACCGCCGCCAGAAAGACAGGCACCGTGGGCCCCGGCAGCCACCGCAGCCTGAATAATATCGGGCATGGCAGGAAAGAGCGCTTGCCGATAGGGCTGGTGCAGGCGATCCTGCATTGCCTCGCCGATCAACTCATAGCGCCCCGCCTGCAGAGCCGAGAGGAGCAGCGCCACACGCCCAGTATTGAAGGTCACATCATCCTTGGGATAGCTGGGGGGAAGCAGCCTGCGCCCAGCCAGCGTATCCATTGAGAACGAGGGAGTAAAGATGACCGCCTTCAGGGCATCCGGGAAGGGAGTCCTGACCGCATGAATCTTGCCGTCCTTGACCGTGGCCGCCACCAGCCCGCCCAGGAGGGCCGGGGCCACATTGTCAGGATGCCTTCCCTGTTCGCTGGCCACCGCCAACTCCAACACCTCCTGCTCAGAGAGCGTCAGACCCCGCAGACGCAGAAATTCGCTGGCCGCCACCACACCACCCACGGCAGCAGTGGCACTGCTACCCAGTCCAGCCCCTGGCGGAATGTGAATCAGCATACGAATGCGTACCGCCGGCGGCTCTATTCCTTTAGCAGCAAAGACCGAGGAAAAAGCGCGGAAGAAGAGATTTTCAGGACCTGTGGGAAGACCTGCCCCCAGACTCCCTTCGATCTGGATGACAGGACGCTGCGGATCATTACCACTCGCTACAACCTCAAAGCGGTTGTAAAGCTTTAAAGCCAGACCTAGGCTATCGAAACCCGGCCCCAGGTTAGCCGAGGTGGCCGGTACGAGCACAGTGAAAGCGACAGGAAATACCGGTGCCATCGCCACGGGCCTCCTGTCTTTCAGCTGCAAGACCTTCCATTGCTCTCAGCATCTCCTTTCTGTCCGCTTTGTCAGCGGAGAAGAGTGGCTTTTATTGTACCACGCACTTGGGCTACTCGTCAGTAGCCACGGCGCCAATAAGGTGCGCCTGGGAGCGAGGGGGATGGCTCCCCCCGTGTTCACCGCTCGCTCTAGCCCAGGCCAGCGAGACAGGCAACAAGAAGGGCAAGGCTCCCCCGCCCAGCTCCACAGCGCCTCTCTCTCCCTATTCGTAGACGGGTGTCAGCCAATGACGATACTTGTCGTTCTCGCCACGACAGGCCGCCAGATAGAGGGCTTGTAACTTCATCGTAAAAGGACCAGGGCGCCCGCTACCGATCGGGCGGTGGTCGACACTGATCACCGGAGAAACCTGGACGCCAGTCCCGCAGAGGAACATTTCTTCACTGGCATACAGCTCCGTGCGATCAATACGCCGCTCCTCGACAGTCATGCCAAATTCATCACGCACCAGCTGGATCAGCGCATTGCGTGTGATGCCTTCAAGAATGTCTTCAGAGGGGGCCGGAGTGATCAGCTTGCCGTTGCGCAGGATGAAGAGATTACAGGAACTGCCCTCGGAGACATAGCCATCGTGCGTCAGCATGATCGCCTCATCAAAGCCACTGGCCAGAGCGTCTTCGGTCGCCAGAGCACTGTTGACGTAGCCCCCTGTCACCTTGGCCCGCACCGGCATGGCATTGCTGTTGGCCCGCCGCCAGCTTGACGTGCAGACCCGCAAGCCCGACTCGATGTCGACATAGTTGCCCATGCCAAAGGTATAAATCGCAAACTCATCCTTGAGACCAGTCAGGCGCGGCTTGACCGTCAACGAAGCCTTATAGGCAATCGGTCGAATATAGACATCTTGCTGATAGTTATGCTTCCGCAGTAGCTCAACTGTGATACGCTCCAAGTCCTCCATCGAATAGGGGAGATTGAAGCGCATTACATTCCATGAATGCATCATCCGCTCGTAGTGTTCGCGCATTTTCAGCACATAGAGCTGCTCTTGAGCGGCATTCCAGTAGGCGCGGATTCCCTCGAAGCAGGCAGTACCGTACTGCAGGGCATGGGTAGCAATGCTAATCTTGGCCTCAGCGATGGGCACAATGCGGCCCTCGAAGAAGGCGTAGCCCTCAAGCGGGTCCTGAATCGAGACCTTCTGTGGTGTGGCTTCCTGAGAACTCTGTGTCTGCGTCACGACCTCACTCCTTCGATCGATACAGGCAAAGCGCAGGGGCCATAGAACCGTCCCACGCGTAAATAAGAGCATGGTAGAGAAAAAAGGAAGAAGGCGCAAGGGCGTGCCGCTGAAACCTCTGGCGGACACACCCTTGCGGGCCAGAAGCTCTCTCTTGACCGTTGCTGGTCCTGTCTGGTCTGCCAGTTGGCCAGTCGGGGCGGGAGTGGAGAGAGGTGCTCTTCCCGACAAGCCAGGGCAGGGCAGGGTAGCAGCGACCCTAGATCGCCGAAGGTGTCTCCAGGCTGCTTTCGACGATATAGATCAGATCGTCGTCGGTCACATACTTCTTCTCATCGGCGAGAGCGATGAAGCGTGCATAGGCCTTCTTGAGCTGCTCAGCATTCAAGCGATAGCCGAGCTGGCGCAGGCGGGCATCGAGGCCGTGGCGTCCGGAATGTTTGCCGAGCACCAGGCGCGTATCGTCCCAGCCGACCGACTGTGGCGTCATGATCTCGTAGGTCAAGCGATTCTTCAGCACGCCATCCTGATGGATGCCGGCCTCATGAGCGAAGGCATTCTGGCCCACAATGGCCTTATTGGGCTGCACAGGGATACCTGTCAGGCGGCTGACCAGCTGGCTGGCCGCCACGAACTCGCGGGCATTGATGCGCGTATCGGCCTGGAAGACATCCGGGCGCGTACGCAGGGCCATGACCACCTCCTCCATCGCCGTATTGCCAGCGCGCTCACCGATGCCATTGATGGTCACCTCCACCTGTCGAGCGCCGCCGCGGATCGCCGCCAGAGTGTTGGCCGTGGCCAGGCCGAGGTCATCATGGCAGTGGGCGCTGAGCACCACATTCTCCATGCCCGGCACATGCTCGCGCAGGTAGCGGAAGAGCATCTCATACTCATGCGGCATCACGTAGCCGACCGTATCGGGCACATTGATCGTCGTGGCGCCCGCCTTGATGGCCAGCTCGAAGACGCGGCAGAGATAGTCCCAGTCGCTGCGGGTGGCATCTTCCGCCGAGAACTCGACCCGCGGGCAGAGATTGCGTGCATAGGCCACCATGGTCTTGACCTGCTCCAGGGCCTCCTCGGGCGTGATCCTCAGCTTATACTTCAGGTGGATATCAGAGGTCGCCAGAAAGACATGGATCACTGGCTGGTCCGCCTCGCGGACGGCTTCCCAGGCCGCGTCGATATCCTGGGTATTGGCACGCGCCAGGCCGGCGACGGCCACATCATGGCCACGCACACGCTGCGCAATGGCCCTCACCGCCGCCAGGTCTCCGGGTGAAGCAGCCGGAAAGCCAGCTTCGATGATATCGACGTTCAGGCGCACGAGCTGCTCAGCAACTTGCAGCTTCTCCTCGGTTGTCATGGTGGCGCCAGGCGACTGTTCACCGTCACGCAGAGTTGTGTCAAAGACGCGAATTACCGCAGGATCTTCCATTGCTGTTGTTCCTCCTTGTGACCATTCACCGGATGACGAGAGGCCATTTGTCGGCGTCTCGCCACCCGTAGCGCAGGCAAGCCGATGAGCGTGCCGGCGGTCAGGCCAGCTGGCTCGTCACCGGCGAGCCAGCTCAGGCTGCTCCTTTCCTCACTTCTTGGTCGGCCCCGCAATTTCAGGCCGCTTGTCTACAGGCTTGAGCCAGGGCATCATCGCGCGCAGCTCGCTACCGACCTGCTCGATCTGGTGCTGCGCGTTGGCGCGGCGCATCGCCTGGAAAGCCGGGCGCCCAGCCTGATTCTCCAGAATCCAGCGTGTTGCAAAGGTGCCGTCCTGGATCTCGCGCAAGATCTTACGCATCTCGTTCCGTACTTGCTCATTAATGATGCGCGGGCCAGAGACATAGTCACCATACTCGGCAGTATCGCTGATCGAGTAGCGCATATAGCTCATGCCGCCCTGATACATCAGGTCAACGATCAGCTTCATCTCGTGGAGGCATTCAAAATAGGCCACCTCGGGCTGATAGCCAGCCTCCACCAGTGTCTCGAAACCAGCGCGGATCAGGGCCGTCACGCCGCCACAGAGTACAGCCTGTTCGCCAAAGAGATCGGTCTCGGTCTCCTCCGCGAAGGTCGTGCGCAGGACGCCGGCACGGGTGCATCCAACGGCGCGGGCATAAGCCAGCGTGAGGGCTTCCGCCTGCCCGGTCGCATCCTGATGGACAGCCCACAGGGCTGGCACGCCCACGCCTTCGGTGAAGAGCCGGCGCATCATATGGCCGGGGCTTTTGGGGGCTACCATCGCGACGTCAATATCGGGAGGCGGCACGATCTGCGAATAATGGACGCTGAAGCCGTGGGCGACCATCAGCATCTTGCCCGGGGCCAGGCCAGGACGAATATCGCGCTCAAATACTTCGCGATGGTACTGATCAGGGATCAGCAGCATGATGATGTCGGACTGCGCCGCCGCCTCGGCGGTCGTCATGACTGGCAGTCCATCAGCCTCGGCTTTCTCGCGGCTCTTGCTGCCTGCTGGCAAGCCAATTACGACATTGCAGCCGTTGTCGCGCATGTTGAGGGCATGAGCGTGGCCCTGGCTGCCATAGCCAATGACCGCCACACGCTTGCCCTGAATCAGCTCAAGATTGGCATCTGCATCGTAGTAGATATTCGCCATTGACTGCTTCTCCTCCTATTCATCGCGCGCAATCGCCAGACAACCGCTGCGCGCCAGTTCGCGAATGCCATAAGGCTGGAGTCGTTCCAGGAGTTGCTCCACCTGCTCACCTTTGCCGGTAACCTGCAGCGTGAGCGTTTCGGGCGCAAGGTCGACGGCCTGCGCCCCAAAGTGCTGGCCCAGTTCGATGATCTCGCTGCGGTTGGCAGCGGTGCAGTTGACCTTGACCAGCGCTAGCTCACGTTCAATCGCCCGCCCAGCCGGGAAGAGGAGCACCTGACGAACGTCGACAATCTTGCGCAACTGCTCGCAGAGGTGCTCGACGCCGACTTCGGCATCGTCAACGACCACAGTGACCCGTGCCACTCCGGCCTCTTCGCTCGGGCCGACGACGAGGGTGCGCATGTTGGCCCGTCGGCGACGCAGCACATTGACCACCCGATCAACCGCACCCTGGCGATCGTCGACCAGCAGCGCCAGGGTGTAGAGGCGCGCGCTTCCCTGGGGGGCATCCGCCTGCCCGGCACGCGCTGAGGCGATAGCCTGCTCTGTCATGTCTGATCCCGTCCTTCCGTCTGTCCTCACAACCTGCCCGTTATTCACGCTCGATAATCATATCGGTGATGGCGGCTCCAGGCGGCACCATTGGGTAGACGTTAGCCTCGGCCTCGATGGCAAAGTCGATGATGACCGTGCCAGGGGTCTGCATGGCCTGCTGCACGGCGGCCTGGACATCTTCGCGCCGCTCTACTCGTATACCCGTCAGGCCATAGGCTTCCGCCAGCTTGACGTAATCCGGGCTGCTAATGGGAGTTTCAGAGTAGTTACGCTGGTGGAAAAACTCTTGCCACTGGCGCACCATACCGAGGTAGCCATTGTTCATGATGGCCACTTTGACCTCAACGCCCTCATCGCGGATGGTGGCCAGCTCCTGAATATTCATCTGGATGCCACCATCTCCGGCCACCACCCAGACCGTGGCCTCGGGCCGCCCCATCTTGACGCCCATTGCCGCCGGCAGAGCGAAGCCCATCGTGCCAAGGCCGCCAGAGGTGATATGACTGTTGGGATGGGTCCACTTGTAGAAACGGGCTGTCCACATCTGGTGCTGGCCCACATCGCTGACCACCGTGGCCTCGCCATCAGTGACCTCGTAGATGGCATCGAGGATATCGGTCGGCGTGGGATAGGACGCAGGACGGCGCAGACGGCGAGCTCGCTCCTGCTCCTCGGCCTCCCACTGGCGCAGCTCGCTCAGCCATTCCTGGTGATCGCCTGGTTCCACGGCCTCCACCAGGGCCGCCAGGGCCGCCTTCGCATCGGCCAGAATGGGCACGGCAGCCGGCTTGACCTTGTTCAGCTCCGACGGATCGATGTCGATATGGATGATCTGAGCCTGGGGAGCAAATTCGCTCACCTTGCCGGTCACGCGATCGTCAAAGCGCAAACCGATACCGATAATCAGGTCGGTGACCCCAATCGCGCGGTTCACAAAGGCCGGCCCATGCATGCCCGGCATGCCCAGGAAAAGCGGATGCTCAACTGGGAAGGCACTCAGGCCGAGGAGGGTGGTGATCACCGGAATGTTGGCCTTCTCGGCCAGGGCACGCAGCTCGGCATAGGCATTTGAAAGGATGACGCCATGACCAGACATAATGACTGGGCGGCGCGCCTGAGCGATGAGGCGAGCAGCCTGCTGAATGGCCTCGGGCGCTGGTTGAGGCACGCGCGTCGCGCGGTACAGTTCGATCGAGCGCACGGAAGCAGCAGGGCGATAGACGGTCTTGGCGAACTGGACATCCTTGGGGACATCGACCAGCACAGGACCGGGGCGCCCGCTGCGGGCAAGCTGGAACGCCTCATGCACCACATCCGCCAGCTCCTCGACATGCCTGACCAGGAAGTTATGCTTGGTGATAGGCAGGGTCAGGCCAAGGACATCGGTCTCCTGGAAAGCATCGCGTCCGATGAAGGGACGACCCACCTGGCCCGTGATGGCGACCACCGGCGTTGAGTCCATGTAGGCGGTGGCAAGGCCGGTCACCAGATTGGTGGCCCCCGGACCACTGGTGGCCACACAGACGCCAACCTTGCCAGTGGCACGCGCGTAGCCATCGGCGGCATGGGCCGCGGCCTGCTCATGGCGCACCAGCACATGATGCAGTCGCGGGTAGGCGGGGAGCGCGTCATAGAAAGGCATGATCGCGCCACCCGGATAGCCATAGAGCAGCTCTACGCCCTCGCGCACCAGGGCCTCGCAAAGAATGTGACTACCTGCCAGCTCGCGCGCTTCATCAGCGGCGTGCGCACTGGCCCTACGGGCATCTCCTGACTCCTGAGTAACCGTCGCAGTTGTTGTCATACTACCTTCCTCCTTAACCTAGGGGCGTCCCTGCATAGCTCGCTAGACTCGATTCGATTTGTGTCTGATAGACGCTTGAGACCAGATAATGTAAGTGAGACTGCTGCGAAACGCCCTGCAAGCAATAAAAAACGAGGAACCGCCCTGCCGGGAGGCCCTCGTTAGGTTACCTGCGCTGGATCGGGTTGCGTCGTTGCTCCCGCTACTCTCCTCTCGGCGTGCCAGGCGTAAGGCCCGTGGTAAGCGTTACGAGGCTAAGGCTAAGGCCCGTAAGGCTTACCACCCCGCTAAGGGTAAGGCTAAGGCCAATAAGAAGGAGCACAAGCCCTACAAGGAGGAGCGTGGAGGCAATCGCAATAGCTAGAGGGGCTACAAATAAAGAAATCGGCGTCATGACGCCGATTTTCAGAATAAGGAGGAGACCAGCCATCATAGCAGCGGACATAGCAACGGCAGTCACCGTAGCCGTAGCTTGCCCCATACTGCCACGCATCGTGGCAGCAGCAGCAGAGCGACAGCCCATCGCAGGCTGCTCAGCCCAGGACATCGCTTCGGCCCACTGGTTGCCGGTACGACACGCTGCTGACATGCTCACTGGCTCCTTCTCTACAGAGATCTCGCGACCTTCGTTCGTGTTTGCTGTTCCGTACTTCTTCCGCTCCGCGCGATTGCTCAGCTTAGAGCAGGGAAAGATACCCTCTGCGCCAAACAACCTTCTCAACAGCTAAAGAGATTAGAGTTTGCTTGCAAGAGACGTTCAGCGGTAAGAGGCTAATCGTTGCCTCAAACCTGCTGCGCTGGCTTCTCTCCGTCGACAGCTGGCCTGGCTCATACCTGATTGTCTCACCAGCTTGCAACCTAGAGAGATCATAAGAGCATGCGCGGCATCTCGGAGGTAATTGACTGCGGGCGTCGTTGCCAGGTCGTCGTGCGAACCCCGTACCTGCTCTTCTTCCCCTCTCCACCTACCCCCTACTGGAGCCACTTCTTCGTAGCGGGTCCTGCTGTCTGAGAGGATACACCACTCGTTGGAGTTTGTCAACCCCTGAATCGCTTTCTACTCCTCTTGGCGAGAGCAGTGAAAGCGATCAGGGCAGGCTGGAGGCTGCTCGGGTCTCTCGTTATTCCGTGATAAGCTCTGCCAAGAGAGGAGTCAACAGGGTGAAAGGCAGCTCCCTCTCCGCTTGTCCTGCGCAGCAGAAGAGGGAGCCAGGTCTCAGCATGAAGCAGACGGAGCGAACGAAACCGAGAGATGAGCTGGTACTGAGATCATTCAGTGCCAGTTACTTCTCATCGTGTGGCCTGACAAGGTGGGCACGATGCAAGCAGCTATAGCGCGCCCCTGCTCGCGACAGCTCACTCTTCATGACGTCCAGGGTCTCTACGGTATGTTGTGGCAGGGAAGCCGGTACGCGGATCTCGTAGAGCAAGCGCTGCAAAGCCTGCTGCTCCTCACGTGAGAGCGGCCTCTTGAGGCGAGCCAGCGTCAAATGGGGAGAAAAGGGGCGCTCTTCGGGAGGGAAGCCTCGCGCCTTCAGCTCACGCATGAGTGTCTGCTGCAAGGCCCGCATCCGCCCCGATGCATCCTCGAGGCCCATCCAGATGACGCGCGGCGCGCTGGCCGGTCCAAAGGTACCAAGTCCTGTTAAGCGATAGCTGAAAGGTGACACCTGTCGCGCCGCGGCCTCGCCGGCTTCAATCGCCTGTGCCAACTGCTCATCACTCAACTCTCCCAGAAAAGCCAGCGTCACGTGCAACGAGGTCGGCTCAACCCAGCGCGCCGCGGGTAAAAGATGCGTGCCCCGGGCAATGGCTCGTCCCAGAAAGGTCTGCAGCTCTGGACTGAGATCGAGAGCAAGAAAGGTGCGTGTCATCGCAAGCAATCGTTCCCCTCACGCGGCAAAGAGCATGGCATCCAGCTCCTCACCATCGATGGTCTCAACCTCGATCAAGCGCTCAGCGATAGCAACCAGCTTCTCGCGCTTCTGGCGAAGAATGTCGAGAGCCGTCTGATGAGCCTCCTCTACCAGGCGCGCGACCTCGGCGTCGATGCGGGCCGCCATCTCGGGGCTGATCAGGGTAGTGCCATCCTCATTCATTTTGAGGGCCACATTTCCCAAGGCGCTCATGCCGAACTCGCAGACCATCCGCCGTGCCAGCGCTGTCACATACTCGATATCCTGACTGGCTCCAGTCGTGATGTCGCCGAAGACCAATTCTTCAGCAGCGCGTCCTCCCATCGCGCCGGCCATTTTCGCCAGGAGTTCCGAGCGGCGCAAGAGATAGCGGTCCTCCAGCGGCGCCTGAAGCGTAATGCCCAGGGCCATGCCGCGGGCGATGGCCGTCACTTTGCGTACCGGGTCTGCGCCGGGCAGCGAGCGCATGACGATGGCGTGGCCTACCTCGTGATAGGCAATGATGGCCTTTTCGGCTTCCGTAATGACGCGGCTTTTACGCTCCGGCCCTGCCATCACTCGCAGAATAGCCTCTTCTAGCTCGGCATTGCCGATAGTGTCACGGTGCCGACGCGCCGCCAAGAGAGCCGCTTCATTGAGCAGATTGGCCAGATCAGCCCCAGAGAAACCCGCCGTCTGGCGCGCTACGTGCTGCAGATCAACCTCCTCCGCCAGGGGTTTGCCACAGGCATGGACCTCCAGAATCGCCAGGCGTCCTCGAATATCTGGCTTATCCAGAATAATCTGCCGATCGAAGCGGCCTGGACGTAACAAAGCTGGGTCGAGAACATCGGGCCGGTTGGTGGCGGCGATTACCACGATGCTGCTGTTTTTCTCGAAGCCATCCATCTCGACGAGCAGCTGGTTGAGGGTCTGCTCCCGCTCATCGTTTCCGCTGGCCGCCGAGGCATGCCGTTGACGGCCAACGGCGTCAATCTCATCAATGAAGATGATGCAAGGAGCATGAGCCCGCGCTTCGCGGAAGAGATCTCGCACACGTGCAGCCCCCACGCCAACGAACATCTCGACAAACTCAGAGCCGCTGACGCTGTAGAAAGGGACACCCGCTTCACCAGCAACAGCCCGGGCGAGTAGCGTCTTGCCTGTACCCGGCGCTCCCACGAGCAAGACCCCGCGCGGCGTACGCGCCCCCATCACCCGAAAGCGCTCGGGCTGCTTGAGGAATTCAACGATCTCTTCTAGCTCAACTTTGGCCTCTTCAACTCCAGCCACATCTTTGAAGAGGATCGACGGACGACTCTCGTGAAAGCGCCGCGCGCGCGAGCGGGCAAAAGGTAGGGCCGAGGCTCCAGGACCAGCCCGGCGCAGGATGAAGAAGGCTCCGCCGACAACGAGAGCGACAAAGAAGAGATAGGCCAGTCCCTGCCCCCAGCTCGTATGCTGCCCGTTATCGACAGTCACGGTGACTCCGTCCCGCCGCAGGAGGTCAGTCAGCGTCTGCCCCTCCTCCTTCAAGGCATGGTATTGCTGACCGCTCCGATCGCGGGCATAGACGTCGCTGCCACTGATCAGAACACTCTGGAGGCGGTGATGGTCGGCCATATCGAGCAATGCGCTGATCGGCACTTCGTGCGTGGTTCCCCCCATGAAGGGAATGCGCACGACACGCATGGTCAGCAGGACGAAGAGCGCGGCACTTACTAAGACTAGCGGCAGCACCAGACGCAGCCAGGGGTTCTGCTTCCAGAACGCCCTCAGAGAGAATCGTCGCTTGTTCTTCGACGATGATTCGTGCTTGTGCTCAGGAGACCTATCCATGCATCCTTTAAATCCTTCTTACAACATTTACTTCCAGGGCAGGTTATATATCCCCAGAGTATATCAAGGTAGCTCTCTGTGTTTTAGATCGGTTCAAATATGTGATTACTATAGCCTGCTACTGCCCGGTTTAGCAAGTCTGTAGCTGATTGTACCAGGAGGGGAAACCGGCAAGCAGACCCTTTTTCCCAACTCCTTGCTATCTAGCCAGAATCAGGGAGAGCGGCCCCTCTCAACGGGACTGGAAATCGTTCCCGGCCCGTGCCATAATGATTCTGTTCCTCAGTCGGAGGCACCAACGACGCTGAAGTTGCCGACGGCAGCGACATGCCATACTACTCAGCATGCCTGAGCAGCCCGGCAAACGACTCGCGGGAGATGGAACGGAAAGGAAAGAGCCTATGTCATCCAGGAAGCGCGAAGCAGCAGAAGAAGCAACTGCAGCGCGACCACTGCTGGTGAAGACGCTCCAAGAGGTGGCCAATGAGGCCCTGGAGATCGGTTCTAAGCGCCAACCCTTCAGCGCGGAGAGCCGTTACAAGGCGCCCCGCATTCGCGATGCGCGCGTGGTTCATAGCGTTTGTCCCTATTGCGCTGTAGGTTGCGGCCTCAATGTCTATGTGAAAGATGGTCAGGTGATCGATATTGAGGGGAACCCAGACAGCCCAATCAACCACGGGACACTCTGCCCCAAAGGGGCGGCTACCTTTCAGTATACGGTGAATCCCAGCCGCCTGACGCGCGTACTCTATCGTGCCCCCTACAGCGATCATTGGGAAGAAAAGTCGCTTGATTGGGCGATGGAGGAGATCGCGCTGCGGGTTAAAGAGACGCGCGATGCAACCTTTGTTGAGCGGCTCCCGGATGGGCGGGAGGTCAATCATACGCTGGCGATGGCCTCGCTGGGCGGTGCCACGCTCGATGTAGAAGAGAACTATTTGATGAAGAAGCTCTTCACGGGCGCCCTGGGCATTGTCTCCATCGAGAACCAGGCCCGTATATGACACAGCTCTACAGTGCCCGGTCTGGGCACAACCTTTGGGCGTGGCGGGGCCACGACCTTCCCACAGGACCTTGTCAATAGCGATTGCATTTTGATCATGGGCAGCAACATGGCGGAAGCCCATCCGGTGGCCTTCGCCAACGTTGTCAAGGCAAAAGAGCGCGGCGCCAAGGTTATCCACATCGATCCTCACTTCTCACGTACATCCGCGCTCGCTAACCTGTATGTGCCCATTCGTGCAGGAAGCGATATTGTTTTCCTGGGGGCCATTATTCGCTATCTGCTGGAGAATAGGGCCTTCTTCCAGGAGTATGTGCTGCACTATACGAATATCGCCACCCTGATCCGCGAGGATTTCCGCGATACTGAGGACCTCGATGGGGTTTTCTCGGGCTACGATCCCGAAACCGGGACCTATGACCCGACCAGCTGGGATTACGAGCGCGATGCTGAGGGCCGTCCGCTGAGCGATCCGACGCTGCAGCATCCACGCTGTGTTTACCAGATCATGCGCCGCCACTACGCACGTTATACGCCCGAGCTGGTCGAGCAGGTCTGTGGAGTGCCGCGCGCACTCTGGCAGCAAGTGGTCGATACCCTGGTCGCCAATTCGGGCCGCGAGCGCACAAGCGCGATCTGCTACGCCGTGGGCTGGACACAGCAATCGAAGGGCGTGCAGATTATCCGTACGGCGGCTATGCTTCAGTTATTGCTGGGCAATATCGGGCGCCCAGGTGGCGGGGTAATGGCTCTGCGCGGCCATGCCTCGATCCAGGGGTCAACCGATGTCCCAACGCTCTACGATCTGCTCTCTGGCTATATGCCACAACCGGCGGCTCTGCTCGCTCCTGGAGAGGGAACCAGGCGCCCCCGGGCAGAGGAAGTGCAGGCACCGGTCGCCGGCGAAGAGATGAGGCCGGTCGGTCCCTCACAGCAGACGCTGGCCGAGTATATCGCTGCCGTGGGCCAGAAAACAGGCTGGTGGGCCAATCTGCTGGCCTATATCCGTAGCCTGTTGAAAGCCTGGTACGGCTCTTACGCCGATGAGGAGAACGGGGAGCGCAGCTATCGCTTCCTGCCTAAGATTATCGGCGACCATTCTCATCTGGCCACAAGTTACGCTATGCTCGATGGCAAGGTGCGCGGTTACTTCCTCTTCGGCCAAAATCCCGCCGCCGGTAGCACGAATGCCCGCATGCAGCGTAAGGCTCTGGCACAGCTCGACTGGCTGGTAGTACGCGATCTCTACGAGGTCGAGTCGGCGGCTTTCTGGTACCGGGGTCCAGAGGGCGAGGCAATTGATCCCAGGCAGATCAAGACCGAGGTCTTCCTATTGCCTGCCGCTGCCTCCACGGAGAAAGAGGGGTCTTTCACTAATACCCAGCGCCTGCTGCAGTGGCGCGACAAGGCCGTTGATCCCCCTGGCGACGCGCGCTCCGATCTGTGGTTTGTCTATCACCTCGGCAAACGCTTGAAGGCGCTCTACGCTAATAGTCCCTACGAGCGTGATCTGCCGATCAAGGCCCTGACCTGGGACTACGAGCGCGAGACACCCGAACCCGGTTCACGTATTCTCGATGAACCAGATGCCTTGCTGGTGCTGAAGGAGATCAACGGCTACTATGCGCGCTCTGCCGATGGGAAGGAGTATAGTCTGCGTGAGGCGCCGCATGTGCCTGATTTCACGGTGCTCAAAGCCGATGGCAGCACGGCCTGCGGCTCCTGGATCTACAGCGGAGTCTATCCAGCACCGGGACGAAACCGGGCGGCGTCGCGCGATCCTTCTGGCTATACCTTCCCCAACTGGGGCTTTGCCTGGCCGGCCAACCGCCGTATTCTCTACAACCGCGCCTCGGCTGATCCCCAGGGTCGTCCCTGGTCGGAGCGCAAAAAGTACATCTGGTGGGACGAGGAGCGTCAGCAGTGGACGGGTTACGATGTTCCCGACTTTCCGCTGCGCAAGCCGCCAGACTACACGCCTCCGCCGGGCGCTACCGGGATCGACGCCCATGCTGGCAGCGATCCTTTCATCATGAAGCCCGATGGCAAGGGCTGGCTGTTTGCGCCGAGTGGCCTCAAGGATGGTCCGCTTCCGACGCACTATGAGGCGGCGGAGGCACCTATCGCCAACCCGCTGTACCATCGCCAGAGCAATCCTGTGGCTCGCTACTTCCGCGACCGACCCGATAATCGGCTGGCAGCGGTCGGCGACGAGCGCTATCCGATCGTGGCTACTACTTACCGCTTGACGGAGCATCATCTGAGCGGGCCGATGACGCGCTGGCTGCCCTGGCTGAACGCGCTCCAGCCAGCCCTTTTCGTCGAGATCAGTCCCGAGTTGGCCGCAGAACGCCAGATTCGCCACGGCGATGAGGTGATTATCAGTACGCCGCGGGGCGAGATCGAGGCCCGCGCCCTGGTGACGCGGCGGCTGCGCCCGTTGCGGCTCAATGGGCGCATCGTCCATCAGGTCGGCTTGCCTTTCCATTGGGGCTTCCAGGGCAAGGCCACGGGCAGCATCACAAACGATCTGACCCACATGGTGCTGGAACCCAATGTCAGTATCGAGGAAGCAAAAGCCTTCCTGTGCGATGTGCGTCCAGCACGAGGCAGGCGCTAACTAAGCGCGCGCAGAGCGGCACGGCACGGCCCCCCAGCCTCGGCGACCTGGCTGTGCAGATAGCAAGCAGAGCACTGGCAGCAATTGCGATCTGCACCTGTCTCCCTCGCCCGGTGCCGCCGCCGCTCTGGCACGTTGGCAGCAAAGGAGTGAAGACTATGGCGGTTGAAGCAGCGAGATCCCTGCCTGGGGCGCTCAAGCAGCTGCGCACCTTGCTGGAGCCGCTGCGCAAGGAGGAGCCGCTGCCTCCACAAACAGCGGTGGGCTTTTTTACCGACACCAGCCTGTGTATCGGTTGTAAAGCCTGTGAAATTGCCTGTAAGCAGTGGAACCAGCTCCCTGCCCGTGAACCAGTCTGGGCAGGGACCAGCTACGATAATACGCGCGAGCTGAACGCGATCAACTGGCGCCACGTGCTCTTTATCGAGCGCCTCGGGCGCCATGAGGAGAACCATCACGACGGAGGTAGCACCGTGGGAACGGTCGCGGCTCCCACAGAGTTACCTTTCTTCAATTCCGATCGCTGGCTGATGCTGAGCGACGTTTGCAAGCATTGCGCTCATGCTCCTTGCCTCGAAGCCTGTCCGACCGGGGCGATCATTCGTACTGAATTCGATACGGTCTATGTGCAGCAGGACGTTTGCAACGGCTGCGGTTACTGCGTGGTCGCTTGCCCCTTCGGGGTGATCGCTCGCGATGCGTTAGGAGGAACAGCGCGTAAGTGCACACTATGCTACGATCGCCTGAAGGATGGTCTGGAGCCAGCCTGCGCCAAGGTCTGCCCGACAGACTCGATCGTTTTCGGCCCAGTCGATCAGCTGCGCCAGCAGGCTCAGGCTCGTCTGGCTCAGCTGCATGAGCGCGGCTTGCACGAGGCCCGCCTCTATGGCGCCGACGATACCATCCTGGAAGGCGGCCTTCGCGCTTTCTTCCTGCTGCTGGACGAGCCTGCCGTCTACAACCTGCCCGAACGCCCGTCACGCCCCAGTAGACATGTTCTGCCCGCTTCCTTCTGGACGGCGCTGGTGGCGTTGGTACTGGGTCTGTTCGGAATCTTCTCGTTCAGGAGGCGATGACGAGCGATGCAGCCAGAGAGGCAGAGCTTTTCCACCTGGCTCGCTACGGGTCAGGCACTAGCGCAACGGCTTCGGCAGATCTCGCGCGCCACTGGCTGGATGGAGCGCCTGGCAGCGCTCAGCACAGGCTATCATCCAGACCCTGAACGCGAGCAGCAAGAGCCAACATATTACGACTATCCTGCTCTCAAAGAGCCGGTCTGGCGCTGGGAAATCGTCTGGTACTTTTTCTTGGGCGGCCTGGCCGCAGGCTGCTATTTCATCGCCAGCCTGGCGGCGCTCTTTGGCGGACCCGAGGATCGAGCGACGCGGCGAACTGGCTACTATCTCTCGTTGCTGGCCTTGCTCCCGTGTCCGTTGCTGCTCATCAAGGATCTCGGACGGCCCGAGCGCTTTCTGAATATGTTACGCATGTTTAAGGTGCGCTCGCCCATGTCAATGGGCGTCTGGTGCCTGGTAAGCTTCTCTTTCTTCAGCGGCCTGAGCGCTCTGATTCAGGCCGCTCGCGACCAGTGGCTGGGCCGCTGGTGGGGAGCACGCTGGCTGGCGCGTCTCCCTCAGCGCCTGCTGGCACTCCCAGGTATGGCGCTCGCTCTCTTCCTGGGAGGCTATACCGGCGTTCTCCTGGCTACCACGAGCATTCCGCTCTGGTCGCGCAGCAAGATGCTCGGCGCCGTTTTCATCTCCTCGGCCATCTCTACCAGCTCGGCACTGATCACCTTCGTGCTACGCCTCAGCGCCGCGCCTGCCGCCGCTCTGCACAAACTGGAGCGCCTGGAGTGGGGCGCGCTCCTCAGCGAGCAGCTCGCTCTCTTTGCTTTCCTGCGCGGTTCTGGACGTGCCGCCCGTGCCCTGGTGGGTAGCGGACCTGCGGAGCACGGACCTCGCTTCTGGCGCCTTGTGGCCATCGGCGGCTTGCTCCTGCCCTGGCTACTCCAGACATGGCTGCTGCTGACACGCCGCGCTCATGGAGAGGCAGCCACGGACAGGATGGCAAGCAAGCGGCCAGAGCGCAAGCGTGTGAGCCTCAGCGGCTTGTGGCTCTCACTCTTGGTCCTCATCGGCGGCTATTTTCTGCGCCGCACGATCATTGAGGCTGGCCATAGCTCCAGCCGAGATGCCCGTACCACGCTCTGGCACGCCCGCGCCGCTCGCTAATCACAAGCTCTGACTCTGCCTCCCCTGGTCAGCTTGCCCCTCCTCGGTGGCCAGTCCGTCCAGCCAGGCCATCCAGGGGCGATCTGGCCAGGCGGACGAGAGCCTTGCTCGCCCTGGTCCCGGCCTGTCTGGCCTGACTTGCCAGCGATCTTCAACTCTGAACCAAGCCACAGCGTAGATGTAATGAGTGAAAGGAAGTGACGGCGAGCCTGTCATTCCCCAGAGGTAAGCACCAGAGCAATCTTTCAGCGAAAGAGTAGGAACCGAGCAATGGAGGAGCCTCAGCATCACAGCGGCAGTGGGTCCGACAAGGTGGGAACAGGAAGAATCACCAGCCGCCTAGACTCAGAGGTAGAGACCCCAGAGGCGAGTCGGAGCGCAGGACCGGATACCATAAGGGTTCAGGAAGCAGTGAAGGCCACAGCCAGTCAGGATGAGGGCCTGCAGTTCGTTGTCGTCGAGGGCTTGCAGGTTGGACGTGGCGTTGCCCGTCTTGATCCGCGCGATATCGAGGCTTTGGGCTGTCAGCCTGGAGATATTGTCTTGATCAGCGGCGCACGGACCACCGCCGCCAGGTTGTTGCCTGGTGTCCCACAGCAGCGCGGGCAGCGTATCATCCAAATGGATAGCCAGGTACGCCAGAATAGCGATGCCGGCCTGGGCGAGCGCGTTACGGTTCGCAAAGCTCGGGTGCAGCGAGCGGAGAAGATCACCCTGCTGCCGCTGACCCGCGGTGCCCCCATTCAAGAGAGCGACCTGCAGTACATCGCACGCTACCTGGTGGGCCTGCCCGTCGTCACAGGCGACCTGCTTCGCCTCAACCTGCCGGGTACAGCGAGCCGTGAATTCTTGATTATTAGCACGGCGCCCGCCACACCCAGTTACCCTTCTCGCCGCTCGCAGCTAGAGGGGACAGCCGTCGCCCCCCTGGCCGAGCAGAACGAGCGGGCGGAGGTCGAAGCGGTCATCGTTCAACCGGGCACGGTCGTCCGCGCTCAGGCCCGCGGGGCCGGGCGCCCGGGCGGCCTGGGACGGGTCAGCTACGAAGATATCGGGGGCCTGGGGAAGGAGCTACAGCGTATTCGCGAAATGATCGAGCTACCGCTCAAGTATCCAGCGGTCTTCGATCGTCTGGGAGTAGAACCTCCTAAAGGGGTGCTGCTCTATGGCCCTCCTGGTACCGGCAAGACCTTGATCGCCCGCGCCGTCGCCTCGGAGACGAACGCAGCCTTCTTCGTGATCAATGGGCCGGAGGTCATCAACAAGTTCTACGGCGAGAGTGAGTCACGCCTGCGCGAAGTCTTTCAGGAGGCCCAGCGACGCGCCCCCAGCATCATCTTTATCGACGAGCTGGATGCGCTGGCACCGCGCCGTTCTGAAATGGGCGGCGAGGTTGAGCGGCGCATTGTTGGTCAACTGCTGGCCCTGATGGACGGCATGGCCTCGCGCGGCCAGGTCGTTGTCATCGGAGCCACCAATCAGCCCAACGCGCTCGACCCGGCCCTGCGCCGTCCGGGCCGTTTTGACCGCGAAATTGCCCTGCGCGTCCCTGATCTCTATGGACGCATGGAGATCCTGCGCATCCATACACGCGACGCGGCCCTGGCAGACGACGTTGATTTTGCCCGTCTGGCGCAACTGACCCCCGGCTTCGTGGGGGCCGATCTGGAGGCACTCTGTCGGGAGGCGGCCATGATCGCGCTCCGCCGCGTGCTTCCCTACATTGACTATCAGAGCGGCTACATTCCGTTCGAGACCCTGGTGAATCTCAATATCACGATGGCTGATTTCCAGGCCGCCCTGCGCGAGATCGAGCCTTCGACGACTCGCGAAGTCTACGTTGAGGTCAGTGAAACGACCTGGGATGATATTGGAGGACAGACCCAGGCCAAGCAGCTGCTGACCGAGGGTGTGGAGTGGCCGCTGCGCTACCCCGAGATCTATAGCAAGGCCAAAGTTGAACCACCCCGTGGCGTACTGCTGGCCGGCCCTCCCGGCTCCGGTAAAACCCTCTTGGCGCGCGCTCTGGCCAACCAGTGCAACGCGAGCTTCATCTCTATCAAAGGTCCCGAGCTGCTCTCAAAGTGGGTCGGCGAATCTGAGAAGGGGGTACGCGAGATCTTCAAGCGTGCCAAACAGGCGGCACCCTGCATCATCTTCTTCGACGAAATCGACGCCCTGGCACCGCGCCGCGGGGCCGAGCTGGACAACCATGTCGGCGATCGGGTGATCGCTCAGCTGCTAACGGAGCTGGACGGCATCGAGGGGCGCACGGGCGTTATCGTGCTGGCCGCCACCAACCGGCCCGAGCTGATCGATCCAGCCCTGCTGCGTCCAGGCCGCTTCGATTTGATCGTCGAGCTTACCTATCCCGATGAAGCCGATCGCCAGGCGATCTTCGCCGTGCACACGCGCGGCAAACCGTTGGCTCCCGATGTCAGCCTGGCGGAGCTGGCACAACTGACGCCAGGCCGCAGCGGCGCCGATATTGAGGCCATCTGTCGCCGCGCCTCGATGCTGGCCTTGCACGACTGGATCGAGCCGCGTCTGCAACAAGTAGGCCGTGTACAGATCAGCGAGGAGCAGCAGGAGGCGAAGGCTTCCGGCACGATCGGCACTCCCAGCCAGGCAGCTCAGACCAGCGGAGAGGAGAGCCACTTCTCTATCCGTCGTGAACACTTTCTGCATGCGATCGCCGAGCAAGAAGAGCGCTATCAGGCCCAGGCCAGGCTGGAAGCCGAGCGCGCCCGTCGCGACGAGGCCCGGCAGCGCCTGCTTGATCTGGCCGCCAGCTACGGCAGCCTCGGGAACCCACCTTCACAGACCGCTCTCCAGCCACCAGCGCTGCGTGGCTGGCGCCTCTGGCTCGCCCGTCTGCTCGGCCTACTGCCGCGCCACTCTCAGGCAGACCCATCTTCCTCCTCCTGAAGGAAGGGGCGATGGCGAATTCATCCGCGGGCAGGCAAGAGTCCAACGATCAGTCAGAGCGTCAGAGAAAACACGAGGGGAGCACGAGAGAGAGCCGTCCGGCGCCCTCTTCGCTCTCCCTTCGCGTTCCTCCTTCTGGTTCCCGACGGCTTGCCACCCCAGGCCCCCAAGGCGCACGGCGTGACAATTGAGGCAGCGCCTTCATTCCTGCGAAAGTTGGCCGTTTGCAAGCCGCCGAAGAGACGCCTGCCAGGAGCATAACCGCCTCTTTTAAGCAGTGCTTGCTCAATACATTGAGCAGGCATACGTATTAACACTTGATAAAGCCAGGCTGCTTCTCTCCTGGATCAAAGGCAAAGACATGTCAATACAACTACTTCGACTCCAATCAAAGTTAGCTGACCGGGATAGTTAGCGTGTGATATAATATAAAGGAGAGTGTGAGCATAGCGAAGGGAGACAACATTGTCGCTGTACTCATCAGACACCAGCTCTGCAGACTCCCGGAAGCCAGTTGTCGCGGCCTATCTAGAGGTCATTCGCCTGCTTGATGACCGTGTCGCGCCTCTCCTGGGCAAAGTGACCACGCGGGTCCTCGTGCAGGGCGCGGCCCGGCGAGTAGCGGAGAAGTACCCATTTCTTCACTTTCTTGAGCGTATCCCATATACTGAAGTCACTCCGGCGATTGCCCAGGAGCAGCTTGGTGGTCAATCTCCGCAGGAGCTGACGGCAGGTTTGAATGCTCTTCTGGAGGAGTGTTTTGCGGGCTTGAAGGAACTCACCGGCGACCTGATTGTTACCCCGCTTCACGATGAGGTGACCCGCCAGCTCCAGCATATGTCGATCATGTCGTAAAGAGAAGATGGCCTAGCGTCGCAGCGAGCAATGGAGAAGAGCAGCGTGCAGTCTCAGTCGACACTTCCAGATGGCGCGTACCGCTCTTCCAGAGGATCGGGGGAAGATCGGCTGGCGGTTCTCCGCCATGAGATAGAATATCTTAACACCATCGGGAAGCGCTTCGTCGCCGCCAACGATCGCTTCCAGGTCCATCGTGCCCTACTGGCCACGTTACAAGAGTTATACAGTTTCTCCGCCTGTGCTATCCTGCTCAAAGGTCAGCAAGGCGACCCTTTCGAACTCTCCATTATCCCTCGCTATCCCCTCAGCGCTTCCTTCCTCCAGGAGATGATCCAGCGGATCGCTCGCGCCGCCAACATCATTGACTTCCCCAACGTGACGCCCGAGGAGCTGGCCGTCGCAGCCTATCTCGATGCTCCCGATGACCTGGCTCTGATGGAGCCACAATCTTCTCCTGGCAGCAGCGAAATCGGTGACTTCCTCCATCTGCCACTGGCCGTCGAGGACCGCATCATTGGCCTGCTCAGTCTCTTCCACGAGCGCGAGGGCGTCTTTGATACGCAGCTTCTGCAGCTCACACGCATCATCGCCGACTACGCCGCCATCGCTCTGGAGAATATGCGTCTGCGCGAGCGCGAGCAGGCCCTCTGGCGCGAGGCCGAATTTGAGCGGCGCCGGTTGGAGCTGATTATCAGCAGTATGGCTGAGGCCCTGCTGATCACCAATGCCCAAGGTGCCATTGTCTCCCTGAATCGCTTTGCCGAGCAGCTCTTCCAGCAGGCTGAGATCGACACACGCCTCGAACCTGGTGTACCCCTCCGCCAGCTTGCTGCTCGCAGCAACGTATCCTGGCTACGCGAGCTGACGCATGTCGTTGATCAGGCCCTGACCGGGCAGACGATCAAGAATCAGGAGTTGATCATCGGCGAAAGCGGCGAGGCCGTCCCGCTCACCTTGAGCATCAGCGCGGCCCCACTGAGCCAGGAGAGCCATCACCCGCTGCCCGGCGGCGCCGTTGTGGTGCTCAACGACATCACCGATCGCAAGCAGATCGAGAAGCTCAAAGACGAGTTCGTCTCGGTGGTCTCCCACGAGCTGCGGACCCCGCTGACCGCCATCAAAGGCTACACCCAGCACCTTGTTCGGCGCCTGGAGCGGCGCCTACGCCAGCAAGCGCGCGAGGGCCGCGAGCAGCCTGAGTCACCGGAAAGTTACGATCTACGAAGCCTCTACATCGTACAAAGCCAGGCCGAGCATCTGGAGCGCCTGGTCAGCGATCTGCTCGATCTGTCGCGCGTGCAATGGGGACGCCTGGACTTGCAATACACCCCTTTCTATCTGGCCGACCTGTTGGCCGAGCAGGTGCGTCTGGCCCAGGCCAACACCGAGCAGCACATTGTTCAGCTCGATGTGCAAGTCCAGGACAGCAAGGTGATCGCCGATCGCCAGCGCATCGCCCAGGTCGTGGGCAACATCCTGGACAACGCCATCAAATACTCACCCCAAGGGGGACATGTCACAGTGCGGCTGGAGAGCGCGGACGATGCATTCCTGGTCAGCATCAGCGACGAAGGCATCGGGGTCAGCCCTGAATACCTCGACCACATCTTCGAGCGCTTCTATCGAGTTCGCAACGCCGCCAGTCGCCAGTACTCGGGGATCGGCCTCGGCCTTTACGTTGCCCGCGCCATCGTCGAAGCGCACGGAGGCCGCATCGGCTACGCCAGCAATAAGCAGGGGATGGGCAGCACCTTCTACTTTAGCCTGCCGCGGAGCCCCAACCCAGTCGAGACAAGGCAGCCCTGACTGCCAGTGAACACCAGGCCCGGCCAGTCCTCTATCCGGCTCGACCTCAGTCCTCCCCATCTCAGGGCAGAGACGACCTTAGCGCTCGACCAGCCAAACGGTCAGCACAATGATCTTTTCATCCGCTCCCTTGCTACCTTCCCTTGCCACCTCGTGCCAACCGGCACGGATCTCGCCTAGAAAGCCTTCAACAGCTCGGTCGGCGTCGCCTGGAAGCGGTCCCGCAGGTAAGAGCGGCCAAAGGGAGTAAAATGGATAGTAGCCCAGCTTGCCCGCAAAATCTGAATATGGCGCAAGACGCGGGCCTCTCCCCAGAGTGGATAGAGCAAATCGCAGAGGGCATTAACAATATCGCCGGTACTGGTGATGAGCACACCGACCAGCGTCACCCCGACCACCCAGAGGAGGTGATGGGGGAGAGCCACCGGGCCGAACGCCGTAAAGAAGCCGATATAGACCATGCTGCCTGAGACCACTGCGGGCAGAAGCGCTTCCAGCACAATATAGAAACGCGACGGCTCACGCACAAACAGGGTGGTGATTCCCAGGGGGCCAATAGCCCAACCGATCAGCTGATCGCGCCGCACGAGCGCCAGCAGCAGATGGGACCCCTCAACCAGCAGCAGCCAGAGGAGCACAAAGGCAATTAAGCCCGGTATAGAACGAAGCTGGATACTGGCCAGTATCCCCGGCATGCTCATCCTCCTCGAACGTCGTAAACAGCGACACCAGAAACCTCTGTTTGTATTGTACGCCCACTGAGGGCCTGCCGACAACAGGACTTCACTATTCTTCCCACCCTCCTTTGCCAACCAGCGGCACAAAGACACAGCCCCCAAGCGAATGTACCTCCTGCCCGCCGGGCGTGCGCCGTATGACCAGCAGCTCCTGATGGTCGTGACTGCCCACAGGAATGACCAGGATTCCGCCCTGGACCAACTGAGCAACCAGCTGCTGAGGAATCTGCGGCGCCGCAGCAGTGACCACAATCCGGTCATAAGGAGCCGCCTCTGGCCAACCTAGCGAGCCATCACCCACAAAGACGGCTACATTATTCAGGCCCAGCTGCAGCAGCCGCCTTGCCGCCTGACATGCCAGCTGCTGGTAGCGCTCTACCGTTACGACAAAGGCCGCCAGACGTGCCAGAATAGCTGACTGATAGCCCGAACCCGTTCCAATCTCCAGAACCCGCTCCTGACCGCTCAGCTGCAGCGCCTGGGTCATCGTCGCCACAATAAGGGGCTGAGAAATGGTCTGACCACAGCCAATTGGCAGGGCCTGGTCAGCATAGGCCCACGGCTGATGTTGAGGATCAACGAAGCGTTCGCGCGGCGTGGCCCCAATGGCTGCCAGCACACGCTCATCGTGGATACCAGCGCTGCGCAAGCTCTCTAGCAGAGAACGGCGCTGCGTCTCAAGATCACGAGCCATAGCATTCCAGGGCAGAGTCGAGAGGAAAACACTCTATTCTAGATACCAGGCACACTATACGAGACCCATGCTCCAGGCAGGGAGAGGCGCAGAGGAAAAGTACAGCTAGCAAAGACCATCCTCCCTCGGCTATTGATCAGCTCACAGGGCCTCTGCCTTCTTCGAAGGCTCAGCTGCCCACTCCGAGATGAGACGCACGAGGATATTCATTTAGAGTCTAAAGCCTGGTGAAACAGACGTCAAGGAGAGCAGCGCAGCGTAGCGCCTGTTACCTCTCCTGCAACGGGCAGGGCGCGAGGGGGGGAACAACCTGGCCGTCAGGGCCAGCCTCGCTAGAAGGAAAAGGGGATAAAGCAGCGCAGGCAGAACAAAACAGGCATAAAAAGGTGGGCGCTACTGGGCTCGAACCAGTGACCTCTTCGGTGTGAACGAAGCGCTCTCCCACTGAGCTAAGCGCCCATTGACTCTACCAGCCGGGGTAAGCGCCGCTTGCCGGGCCTGTGCTCCATCCCCGACACTCTGGTATAGCTACTATAGCACTCCGGGCGGGGCTTGTCAAGTAGGGACACGGGGCATAGGTGGCAAGCGCCAGAGCGTCTTGGCGCGCGGCCTCATCAGCCAGCCAAAGACGCCGGTGGCGCAGCCTTTCCTGGTATTTGCCGACAGAAGAGGAGAGTAGGACTGGAGCAGGCAAGGCCAGCGGTCCAAAGCACCGCCCGGAGTATGAACCCAGGTAGCACGCAGAGGCATCAAGGGCGAGAGTAGAAGCGGGCGCGCAAGTGAGCAGGAATAGCGCTGGCTGGCTGGCTGGCTAGCAGCACTTCACAGCTCGTTAGGGGCCTTGCGCATTGTGGGGAAGAGAATCACATCGCGGATGGACTCCTGATCGGTCAGGAACATGACCAGGCGATCCACGCCGATGCCCAGCCCGCCTGTGGGAGGCATGCCTACCTCCAGGGCCTCCAAAAAGTCTTCATCAAGCACCTGCGCCTCCACATCGCCGTGAGCACGCTGGCGCATCTGATCCTCAAAGCGCTGGCGCTGATCGAGCGGGTCATTCAGCTCAGTAAAAGCGTTTCCGACCTCCAGGCCGCCCAGGAACGGCTGAAAGCGCTCCACCAGATCGGGCTGCGCCCGATGGCGCTTGGCCAGAGGCGAGACATCCAGCGGATAATCGGTCAAGAAGAGCGCGCGGCGTAGCGGCTCAGCTCCCTGGCGGAACATCGCACTCTTCAGCTCATCGATCAAGCGGCCTCGACCCAAGGTGGGATCAACCTCATAGCCACGGGCCCGCATCTCAGCGGCCAGACTCTCCCGATCGGGATAGCGATTCACGTCAATCCCAGTAAACTCCTCGATCGTCGCCAGCAAAGGTAGACGCGGCCAGGGGGGCGTCAGATCCACCTCATAGCCCTGGTAGCGAATGCGGGGAGTTCCGCAGGCCTCCAGGGCAATAGCATAGATCATCTCCTCTGTCAGGCGCATCATGTCCTCATAATCGGCATAGGCCTGATAGCACTCCATCATCGTAAACTCGGGATTATGCGTGCGATCGATCCCCTCATTGCGGAAGTTGCGCCCAATCTCATAGACTCGCTCGAAGCCGCCAACAATCAGGCGCTTCAAATACAGCTCTACCGCGATGCGTAAGTACATATCGCGATCGAGGGCATGATGATGAGTCACGAAGGGACGGGCCGTAGCGCCACCGTAGATGGGCTGCAGGATTGGCGTCTCCACTTCCAGGAAGCCATGCTCATCGAGGAAGCGGCGCATGGCGCGAATGACGCGACTACGTCTGACAAAGATCGGCTTAACCTCATCCCCATTGGCCAGCAGATCCAGATAACGCTTGCGCTGGCGCAGTTCGACATCTTCTAGCCCGTGGTACTTCTCGGGGAGTGGACGCAAACCCTTGGCAATCACCGCGAACTGCAGAACGTGCAGCGTGCGCTCACCCGTGCGCGTGTAGAAGAGAAAGCCTCGCGCTTGAATAAAGTCGCCGATATCCAGCAGCCGGACCGTGCGATAGGTTTCCTCACCGAGGTCGTTAATGCGGAAGTAGACCTGGATGCGACCAGTGCCATCCTCTATATGGGCAAAGGCCACCTTGCCCATCTCGCGGAGCAAGCGGATGCGTCCGACTAGAGAAAAAGAGTGCTCCTCTCCCAGCCACTCATCGAAGTGCTGCAGCACCTCGGCAATGGTATGGCTGCGCTCTACATGGTTGGGATAGGGATTGATACCGCGCTCACGCAAAGCCTGCAGGCGCTGGAGCCGCACACTTCTTTCATCAGCCATAACGCTCTTGGAAACTCCTCACAATGGTTTGCCGCTATTTTAACAAAATTCCGGGCCACTGGATAGCAGGGAGAGAGAAAGACCCGGCGGCAGCTCTCCCCGGATGGGAACCAAAGAGAAGGGCCGCACCAGAGAAGGCGGCCCCGAAAGACACAGCGGCATACTCCATCCTGGCTGGATCAGAAGACGAAAGCCCTCGGGGAGGAGAAAGAGAAATGCTCTCGTCGCAGGGGGAGAAGCTCATCTACTCGATGGCGAGGACCGTGTACTCTTTGACGCCACCAGGGGTAGAAACCATAACCAGATCGCCCACCTTATGGCCAAGCAAGGCTTTGCCAACGGGAGACTCGTTGGAGATGCGGCCAGCACTCGGATTCGCCTCATAGGCGCCTACAATCGTATAGCATGCCTCGCGCCCATCGCTGCAGCGCACATGCACCACCGATCCCAGGGTTACCTCGTCGCTCTGGACTTTCTGAATCGTGCGCGCGGTGGCGAGCATCTGCTCTAGCTCATAGATCTTCCCTTCGAGCCGGGCATACTCCGTCTTGGCCTCCTCATAGGCCGCATTGTCGTTGACATCGCCTCCCTCCTTGGCGTCGTGCAGGTAGCGCGCGACCTCAGCCCGCTTGACAGTACGCAGGAACTCCAGTTGATTCAGAAGACGTTGCCGGCCATCCTCGGTCAGATAGACGCCCTGTGTCTCCATCCTATGTTTCCCTCCATTGTCTGCAGGAAATCTCTCATCTACTACCAGAGTCTTCGCTTGCCTACCAACCTGCCGCGCCGCAACGAGGGGAAGGCGCCAACAGACAGTAAGCAGCTTCTTCAACAGAGAGCCGGTCCAGGTCTCTAGTATGCTGGCCGGTTGTACCTGAGTCAGCGCATCGGAGCAGACCAGGCGAGACAAAGTCAAGGACAGCGGTTCTCTTCTCCTCTCCTCTCACCTAGCGCCTAGTGGCGGGTCCGAGAACAGGAGCTGATCATCCAGAGGAGAGATGTCCCACATCTCCCCAGGTTACTGTCACCCGCTCGCCCGAGCGGCAGCACAGTAGCAACTCGCCGCTCTCAGTGACCTCTTCCGCCCTGCCTTCGAGCTGACGAGCCCCCTGCTGAATACGCACCAGACGTCCTAACGTCTGCAGGCGGCTGCGCCAGCGCTCGCGAATATGGCGAGCCACCGGCAGCGAGAAGAAGGCCGCCGAGACGGGAGACGCCGCGAGCGCGGATCGCTCAGCGAGTGCTCGACCCTCTTGCTGCAGGGCGAGATAGGAGTCCTCCAGATGCTCCAAAAGCCGGGATATAAACACCTCACGGCTCACCTGGCGACCGCACTCGGCCTCTAGCGTTGTCGGCGTCGGCACTTGAACCAGCGGAGCTGACGCAGCCGCAGGAGCCTCGGGACAGGACTGCACTGATCCGCCCGTACTCTGCTCGATCGCTAAATCCTTACTGCGTCCATTGACATTGACGCCGATGCCCAGTACGGCCACTAAACGACCCGCCCGATCGGAGCTGGTCTCGATTAAAATACCGGCAACTTTACGTTCGCCAATCAAGATATCATTGGGCCATTTGATACCAGCGACAAGGCCAGCGATATCAGCAATGGCCTCCACCACAGCCAGAGCGGAGAACATCGTGACCAGGGGAAGCGGGAAGCGTGGATAGAGCACCAGCGATAAGAGGACATTGCGCCCAGCCACATCAACCCAGCGGCGGCCTTGCCTGCCACGCCCGGCTGTCTGAGTTTCTGTGAGCGCCACCAGGCCCTCTAGACTCTCGCTTGGTGCAGCCTCGATGGCACGCTGCATTGCCAGCCTATTCGTCGAATCGACCACCGGAAGATAGAGCAGCCGCGCCTCTCCCTTCCCAAGGAGGCGAGTGCCTAACATCTGCTGCAGTCTGTCGAGATGCAATCGTTCGCTATTGGCCATCTGCCCTTGTGCACCGCTGCTCACCGCTGCTCACCTCGCTACTACCTCTCGCCCTTCCTCAGCTGAGGGCCTGGACTTTCCGCCAGGGTTTCACTAACCACTTTCGCTCTCCCCGCTTTCTTACGTTCTTTCGCACCGGCCTTGCCTCACCTTCCTCCCCACTCAGCATCAGCACCACCCCGCTCCGCCGTTGCCGCTCCACCAGACCAGCTCGCTCATCTCGGCCTGCCCGCTCTAGAGACCTTGCCCACCAGACTTCTCCGCGGGCACCAGGCCGGCTAGTAGCGACAATTCAGCGCCCTGTACACGCTCTGTTTGCATGCAGCGGAGACGAAGAATGTGAGAGCACTACCGACCGGCACTGGTCCTGCGGTAAGCCATACAGGCGGGAGTTAACCGACTTTCACTTTCCAAGCGGGCCAGGTTCGTTCCCACCTTCCGGCTGGGGCCACACTCAGGAGGCGCCCCTCCCTTCCCGATTGGTGTGACTGGTTAACTCGCCACCTGCGTGGCATTCACGTTCAGGCATGTGCACACCACCTCCTTTCATTGCGCTAATTGTAACATTGCATTTCAGGTGCTGTCAAGCTTTTCGTTGAAATTTACTTGAACACTTTTTCCTTGAGCTTTTCGACCAGAACGCCAACGTCAACAGGAACGATCAACCGTGCGGATTTTAAGGGTTCTTTCATGCCCATGCGCAGGTTCTCAAGGCTTGAAATAATATACAATAAGATTGGTCCAGGAAAGGAGGAGTTCCGCTATGCCCATCGAGCGTACCGCTCATCCCTATATTGTTCGTGACTCCGCCATCTACGGTGGCGAGCCCATCATCGAAGGCACACGCACCGGCGTGCGCCATGTGATCCTGCTCTTCCAGTCGGGCAAGGACCCCGAAGAGATCGCGCGCATCCATCGCTTGAGTCTGGCTCAAGTCTATGATGCTATCAGCTATTTTTACGATAACGAAGAGGAAATCGAGCGCTACATTCGTAACCAGTCTTGGGACGGTGACTAAGCGACCGCTCCTTGCCTGGTGGCCTGTCCGCGTTGGCCATTAAGCAGTGCTGGTGCCCGTCCGACTCCGGCACCTCCTCTTTGCTCCTTTTGTCAGACACTGGCGGGAGAGAGTATAGCCAGCCTGTTCATCAGGGCTAGCCACAGAGCCGCTTGACGCGCTATACTGTATACATAGTATACTGGCGGAAATCAGCCCGGTGGAGCTGAAGGTAAGTGGCGCAGGGCGGCTCTTCTTCCTCTTCGCCACGCTCTCCAGGGCTGTTCTCCCGCTTCGCCACGCGACCACACGCCTGTTCTGTTCTGTTCTATCCTGCTCTGTCCTGTCCTGTTTTGTCCTGTCCTATCCTGTCCTGGTGCTCAAGGCTGATGTCGACCTTCTGATGCTCGCCGGCACAGCTCTTTTCCTCTCTGCCAGGGCCGCTGGGCACTGTGCTGATAGGCTGCATCCCAGCCGCGCCGCGGGGGCCTGGTTGGGTTGGCAGAGCCTTCGCTTCTCAATGGAGCCGTCCGGCCAGTTGCGCTCGCACGTCCTGCGAGCACGTCCTGCGAGGAAGATATGGAAGAGCAGCAAGAAAGGAGGACCTGATAGATGCAGCAATACAGCGATCTGCTAATCGATGCCCTCCTGGATGAGGGCTTCACGGTCGAGGAGGCCAGTCGCCTGATCGAGCTGCGTGAGGCCTATGAAGAGCAGCTTGCCCGCGAGGAGACCCCCTATCAGCGCTTCATGCACTGGCTGATCGACCACAGCCACTTGAGCGATTACCTGTAGCATTCAAACCAAGCAAGCAAGGGCAGAAAATCCTTGTAGCTGCCTTCTGCTGTGAGGTACAATAGCAATGAGGCAGGCAGTAGACCACGGCGCAGCCCCCTGCTGCGCCGTTGCAGTTTCCATGACCAGATGAGCAACCCCGCGCCAAGGAGAGAGAAGTCATGAAAGCGGTTGTTATGGCCGGAGGGGAAGGATCTCGCCTACGTCCCCTGACCATTAAGCGCCCCAAGCCAATGGTGCCGATCGTGGGCAAGCCCGTCATGGAGCATATCCTGAACCTCCTGAAGCGACATGGCATCACCGAGGTCATCGTCACGGTCCAGTACCTGGCAAGCAATATTGAGGACTACTTCGGCAATGGCTCGCAGTTCGGCATGCGCATCACCTACTCTCGCGAGGATGTTCCGCTAGGGACCGCCGGCAGCGTGAAGAACGCCGAGGAGCACCTGACCGAGCCGTTCCTTGTGATCAGTGGCGATGCGCTCACCGATTATAATCTGAGCGATATCATCCGCTTTCATCAGGAAAAGCAAGCGCTGGCAACGTTGACGCTCGCTCATGTCCATAATCCACTCGAGTACGGGGTCATTATCACGAACGAGGATGGCCATATCACGCAATTTCTGGAGAAGCCTAGCTGGGGCGAGGTCTTCAGCGATACGATCAATACAGGTATCTATGTGCTCGATCCCCGCGTGCTGACCTACTTCGAGAAGAATAAGCCCTTCGATTTCAGCCAGGATCTCTTTCCGTTGATGCTCAAAAAGGGTGACCCCATCTATGGCTATATCGCCAGCGGCTACTGGTGCGATGTGGGGAACCTGAGCGAGTATATGCGTGCCAACGCCGATGCTTTGCAGGGACGAGTCCAGATCGAGATTCCTGGTCGCCATATTGGCAACAGTATCTGGTGCGAAGAGGGCGTGGAGATCGCTGAGGATGCTCAGCTCTACGGCCCGGTTTACCTGGGGCATGACTGCAAGATTAAGTCGGGCGCCATTATCCACGGGCCGAGCATTATCGGCCACTATACGATCATCGATGAGCGGGCCCAGGTCGACCGGAGCATCATCTGGAATAACTCCTATATCGGTGAGCGAGCTGAGCTGCGCGGCGCTCTCGTCGGCTCGTCGACGAGCATTAAGAGCAAGGCCGTGATGTTCGAAGGCTCGGTGATCGGCGATAACTCGATCGTCCAGGAGGGCGCCATTATTCAGCCCAACGTGAAGATCTGGCCCGATAAGGAGATCGAGACTGGCGCCGTGATCAATAATAGTATCATCTGGGGTTCGCAGGGTAGACGCGGCCTCTTTGGGCGCTACGGGGTGACGGGTCTGGTGAATATCGATCTGACTCCCGAGTTCGCCGCCAGCCTTGGCGCAGCTTACGGCGCCATTCTTCCCAAGGGCAGCATTGTGGCTGTCAATCGCGATTCATCACACCGCACGTCACGGATGATTAAACGGGCGATTGTGGCTGGCCTCCCCTCGGCAGGCATCAACGTCCACGACATTAATCAGGTACCAATCCCGGTGGCCCGCTACTATGTGCGGAATACGGAGGCCGTCGGCGGTATCCATGTGCGCCTCTCTCCTCACGATCCGCGCATTGTCGACATTAAGTTCTTTGACCAGTATGGTCTCGATATCAATAAGGCGACCGAGCGCAAGGTGGAGAACCTCTACTTCCGTGAGGATTTCCGCCGCGTCTATATCGACGACCTGGGGTCGATCGAGGTCCAGGAGAATGAGCGCGTGCTCAATCTCTATCTGGAGGGCTTCCACAAGGTAGTCGATGAGGGGCTGATCCATCAGCGCAAGTTCCAGATCGTCATGGACTACGCACACGGCAGTACGACGCAGCTGCTGCCCGGCATTTTTAACCGCCTCGGCGTGGATGTCATTATCTTGAATACGAGCGCCGATGAGTCGCTGGTGACCCGTACGAAGGATGAGGTGGAGCGCGATCTGCAGCGCCTGGCGACGATTACGGCAGCCCTGCATACGGATCTGGGTGTCCGTATCGATCCGGCAGGCGAGCGCATCGCTGTGGTAGATGACCGTGGGCGCATCCTGGATGGGATGAAGATGTTGGCGGTGATGACGAGCCTGATGCTGCGCCGCTTCCACCAGGCCACAGTGGCAGCCCCGGTCACAGCCCCCAGCGCCCTTCAGCATATCGCTAAGCGCTACGATGGCTACATTCTGCATACGCGCGTTCTGCCTCAAGCGCTGATGGCAACGGCCAGTCGCGAGGGGGTGGTGCTGGTCGGCGATGGCGAGGGCGGCTTCATTTTCCCGGAGTTCCTGCCCGCCTTTGATGGAATGATGGCCGTGGCTAAGCTGCTGGAGCTGCTGGCCTACTTTGAGGTGAAGCTCTCTGAGGTGGTGGACGATCTGCCGAGCTACTACTTGAGCCGCACGCGCGTGGCTTGCCCCTGGGAGCACAAGGGCAAGGTCATGCGTATCCTGAGTGAGCAGTATCGCGAGCGACGGGCCAAGCCGATCGATGGGATTAAGATCGACCTGGGAAGCAAGGAGTGGGTGCTGGTGTTGCCCGATGCCGATCGACCGCTCTTCCATGTGGTGGCAGAGTCGGAGTCGAGCGAGCAAGCCCAGGCGCTGGCTGAGAAGTATGCGCGCGTGGTCAGCGGCTTGCAACAGTAGCTTCTTCTGACCCGGTCCGCAAACACTCAGCCGCGGAACCAGCCCAGCCGGATCGGAAGGGCAGACGCCCCGTTCAGGGCATCTGCTTGCGCCTTTTTCGGCTGCAGTTGGCTTTCACCCTAAAAAGAGGCCCCGTTGCGGTGGAGGGAGTGGCCGCAACGGGGCTTATGCGTTCGGTGTCCGGTCCGATGTCGCCAGATGTCGCCAGATGTCGCCAGATGTCGCCACTGTCACCGCGCCAGCGTAGGGGAAAGATAGCAGGCAGTCTTCTCGCTCGCTGATCTCTTTCCTGCTCGCTGGTCACTCTCTCCTGTAGCCCAAGGGTCAGCGGTATCCCACACACGGTGAGCTAGCCGCCCCTCCGGCTGGGTCCGCCCTCTAGGCCGAAGCTGAGGCAGCCAGGCGCGAAGACGGCGCCGCTTCGACAGAACGCGCCAGGACAGGCTGAAGCGGTACAGGCGGCAGACTGTGGCCCAGACTGGCGCAGATGCTTTGAGCAGTGCGCCATATCCCCTCTTCGAGATCAACACTCGGCTGCCAGCCAAGGAGTTGCCGCGCCCGACTGTTGTCGAGCGCAATGGCCGCCCCCGTCCTCCCACGCTCGCTGAGATAGAGCGGAGGTACTTCGCTGGTGAGCAGGGCCGCTGCATGCTGGTAGAATTCTTCAAGGCTGGTCCCACTGCCACTGCTGATGTGAATGGTCCGGTTGCTGCCCCGCTCAAGCGCCAGGAGATGAGCCTGGACAACATCGGCAATGTAGATGTGGTCGCGTTTCTCCCCCTGGGGGGCACGAATGACTACCCGTCTTCGCTCTAGCAGGCTGTAGATGAATTCGGTTAGGGGGTGTTGGGCGCTTTGTCTCTCAGTTTCTCCATAGACATCAGCATAGCGCAGAATAACATGCTCTATTCCATAGTGGCGGCTATAGTAGCGAATATACCATTCTCCAGCAAGTTTGCTAATGTCGAGAGGACGCCGTGGACAGAGCGGGGCCTCTTCGGTGAGAGGAAGCGCCTGGCCTTCGCCAGCGTAGAGATCGTTGCCGCCAGAGGCAAAGATAATGCGACCAACGTTGGCCGCAATGCAGCCATCAAGCAGGTTGAGCAGGCCATGCAGGTTGATGTCAGCATCGGTCAGCGGACGCTGACCAGGCTGCAGCGCTGAACGACAGGCCGCGTGATGGCTGACGATCTCTGGACGCTCCATCTGGAGCACGGCGTGTAGCCGCGGGTCCCGAATGTCTAGCTGGTAGAAGCGCGCTCGCGGATCAAGGCGCTCCCGTGCGCCGCTGGCCAGTGAGTCAATGACAATGACTTGGTGACCAGCATCCAGACAGGCACGAGTCAGGTGCGACCCGATAAACCCAGCTCCGCCAGTGATGGCGATCTTGACCAAGTGTGTCTCTCCCTTCTGTGCTTGCTTGGCTTGCCGCTGCCTCGATCGGTGGCCCTCCGCTATCTCTAGTGTAGCGCTGACCTCTATTACATATATATAGATACATCTATAAAGCAAAATGGAAATAATTGCTTGCAGATATGATGTTGGTCAATCGACCCATCTCTTTCTGTAAGAGGAAGCTCAGGAAAGAATTGGCGAGAGGCGGTGCATCGGGCAGGTGAAGATGACAGTTCGCGCACCTCTGGTCGGAGGTGTCTGGTTTCGCTGTCGTCTGCGCTCCTTCCGAAGTGGCTCTCGCGGAGAGCGGGAGTGATCTGGACTGATGCCGGTATGGGGGCGAAGGGAGCTGCGCCGGCGGGGGTACGGCGCAGGTTGGGAACGTGGGGTCTGCTCGCTGTGCCAGCCGCCGCTGGGCTGCAGATCTTCTCTGGCTGAACCAGCGGCGGCTGGTTCCCTACGATGCAGGGGTGGTTCCTCGCATGAGCGCATCCAGCGTGGACTTCTTGATACGGTAAGCCTGGCGCTTGCCACGATGGGGGAGGGTGATCGCCTCCAGGGCTCCGCTTTTGATCCAACGACGCACCGTTGTATCGTCCACGCGCAGGCGGCGCGCAACTTCACGTACCGTGAGCAGTTCTTCCAGATCCTCAGCCATAGCAGTCTCTCCTACTCTTTGGGATTAGCTCGTAACAGGCGCGATCACCAGCGTTCCTCTGACACCCCAGGCGCGCCGCTTTCTCCTTGTTGGCCGGAGAGAGCCGGATCGCCTCCCGGTCAAGCCCGGAAGGGGTGCCATCTGGCGATTCACGAGCAGACGTTTTTTCGGTCCCTCTATACGAGAGTATATCCCTGGGGGTAGCATCCTCCCGTGAGGCCAGAACAGTTGAACGCTGTCTGCCAGTTAACTACACTATACAACTACGCACAAACGTACTAAAATGGAGCAGATGTCAGGTTGGCGTCTGCCTTCTTCTTCTGGAAGGAAGCGGTTACTCCGGCTGCCGCTTCGGGGGGCATCTGGCAGAATGCTTTCTTAAGAAGGGAAGACAGGCGCGTACTCGGCTTCCGAGCGCTCCGAAAGACTGGAAGGGGTTCTTTCTTGATGCCTGTGACCATTCTGGTCGTCAGTGATCTCCACCTTGCTCATGGCCAACAGCCTTTCGAGGGTTTCTCTGAGCAGCAACAACGCGCCTGGGAAGAGTTTCTGCAGGCTGCTGCTCCCGGCGGTCTCCTCGTCGAGAAAGGGGTTGATGAGAGAGTCGAGCTGGTGATCAATGGCGACGGCTTTGATTTTTTGGCAGCTGCTCCTTTATGGCACGATCGCACCCGGACGGTGGCTCAGGCTCTGGAGAAGTTAGAGCGGATCGTTGCCGCTCATGGGCCTTTCTTTGAGGCGCTAGCTCAGTTTTTGAGACAGCCCCAACGGCGTGTGACCTTCGTGCCCGGCAATCACGATATTGAGCTGCTCTTGCCTGCAGTACAGCAGCGCCTGCGCCAGGCAGTGGGTTGGCCGGAGGCTTCAGAGGAACGGCTCCGCTTCTGGCCACGTGCGCGCTACGAGCCGCTGCCGACAATTGCCATAGAACATGGCAATCTTTATGATTTTTGGAATCACCGCCGTGCCGGTCTGTGGACTGCCAGCGGTGAGCCGCTACCCCCTCCAGAGGAGATTCTGCTCTCCCCCGGTTCGTGGTATTATCAAGAGGCAGGGGCGCTGATCCATCGCCGTTTTCCGTATTTCGACCACCTGGAGCCGTCGCTCGGCTATCCACGTCAGATGGCGCTGCTGAGTCTCTTTGCTCCTGAGCTGCTGCGCGAGGTGGTGACAAATCTTGTTGGGCTGTTGAGCCAGCCGCGTCAGCCGTTGGCCGGCTTACGCGCCAACGAGGAGAACCAGGCTTTGCGCCTTTTCGAGGAGGCGATGCTGGATCTGGCCGCCTTCCAGCGCGATATGGAGCGCCAGAAAAGCGACTGGCAGCCAGTGCCAGGCTGGGACGAACAGCGGGCTACGGCAGCGTTACTGGAGGAGTATACACTGCTGCGGGAAGCACTGGCTCAGGCTAGCCAGCCGACAGCGACTGAGCAGACTCTGCTGGAGGTGGTGGCTCGCATTTTGGGACGGCCAACAGCGCCCAAGGGGACAGGCCCCACCGGCGCCGGCTTGCGGGCCCTGCTGCAGCGTGAGCCTCGCCTGCATTATGCCCTGGCCGGCCATACTCATGCGTGGCTCGTGGAGCCGCTAGCCGAGAGCCACCAATCCTATCTGAATACGGGTACCTGGACGTGGCGCCTGGCCAGGCCCACACCGGAGGAGATCACTCCGGCGATGTTAGCCTGGCTGCGCTCTCCAGACTGGCCTCCTACGCCGACAACCTCGCCGCTGCGCGAGGTCACACAGTTTACGTTCGCCCTGATCCGCGCCAGCGATGACGGGACTCAGACGACAGCCAGCCTTTGCGCCTGGGAGACCCGTTCTCAGCCAGCTTACCGGGTCCTGGCTACGGCTGCCTCCTGAGCGCGTGAGGATCAGGTTGCAATGGGAGCAAAGCAGTGAGCACGCCAGTCATGAGAGGAGCTTGCGTGGCCTGAAGGGTTGAGTAGAAAGTATGAGTGAAAGCGACATTTTAAGAGCACAGGAGAAGCCTCGATGCGGTGAGAGCGGCAAAAAGCTGCTCCTGGTCGATGGACATGCTTTGATCCACCGAGCCTTTCATGCGCTGCCGGAGATGCTGACGACGAGCAGCGGCGAGGCTGTGAATGCGGTCCTTGGCTTCGCCAGCATGCTGATGAAGGCTCTGGCCGACGTGCGGCCAGACTACGTCGCCGTGACCTTCGATCGCTCGGTGCCTACCTTCCGTCATGAGGCCCTTCCAACGTACAAGGCGCAGCGCCCTCCGCTCCCACCAGTAATGCGCCCGCAGTTTGAGCGTGTCCGTGAGCTGGTGCAGGCTTTCAATTTTCCTGTCTACGAGCTGGACGGCTTTGAGGCTGACGATCTGCTCGGAACACTGGCACGGCAGGCCACGGAGCAGGGCCTGGAGACGATTATTCTGACTGGCGATATGGATACGCTGCAGCTGGTCGATGAGTGCGTGCGCGTGATGGTGGCCAAACGTGGCATCAGCGAGGTAACGGTCTACGATCGGGCCGCGGTACAAGCACGCTATGGCATTGAACCGGCACAGCTGCCAGACTTCAAGGGCCTGGTCGGCGACCCGTCAGATAATATTCCTGGCGTGCCTGGGATTGGGGAGAAGACCGCCAGCCGGCTGATCGCTACCTACGGCAGCCTTGAGGCGGTGCTGGAACACCTGGCCGAGCTGAAACCTAAAGAGCAGAAAGCCCTCAGTGAGGCACGCGAGCAGGCGATCCAAAGCAAGTACCTGGCTACAATTGTCCGCGACGCTCCCGTGCAGCTTGATCTGACCGCTTGCGATATCAGACGCTTCAATCGCGAGAAGACGCTGGCTCTCTTCCGCAGGTTGGAGTTTCACTCGCTGGTCGATCGACTGCCCGGTCCCAGTGGGACTTTCGGCTCCGGCGACACAAGGGGCAACGAGAAGACAGGCAGCCAGGGACAGACCATTGCTCTCGCTACAGAACAGCCAGCCCCCAAGGAGTCGGCCAGCGTTCAACGGGGGGATGAGGCTCACGACGAGCAGGCCGCACCGCTGGGCCTTGTTCCCATTCTGGAGCCCCCTCCTCCACCAACTCAGCTCACTCAGGCTGGCCAACCAGGGAGAGCAGTGGAATTCGCTTCGGCATCTCAGAAGCCTGCCAGCAGGTTGCCGTCCCAGCAGAGGGAGAGGGACCACTCCCACGATCAGGTAGAGCAACTGGCGCTCTTTGAGCTGGCAGCTCAGGCAGAGGCAGAGGTGCGCCATCTCCGCCTGCCAGCCGTTGGTGAAAGTCTTCCGCTTCCGCTCCTTGAGCCGGTTAGCGAGAAAACAACCAATACGCTGCTCATCACCAGCGAGGAGGCGCTCACAGTCCTGGTGCACAGTCTACGCCAGGCGGGAGCCTTCGCCTTTGACATCGAAACCTCCTCTGAAGACCCGTGGCGGGCCGAGCTGGTCGGGCTGGCTTTCAGTATGGCCCCCGGCGAGGCCTACTATGTCCCTCTTGGCCACCAGCGAACACTCGACGGCGAAGAGCCACCGACTCAGCTTCCCTTACCACTCGTCTTGGAGCGACTGCGCCCAGTCCTGGAGGATGTGCACATCGCCAAATATATGCATAATGCGAAGTACGATCTGCTGGTGATGGCACGCTACGGCGTACGCATTCAGGGACTCACGTTCGATACGCTCCTGGCTGCCTATCTGCTCGACCCAGGCCGGCGCGGTCTGGGACTGAAAGAGCAAGTCTTCCAGCGCCTGGGCTACGTGATGACCCCCATTGCTCAGCTCATCGGCAGTGGTAGCAAGGCCATCAGCATGGCCCAGGTTTCGGCAATGCGCGCCGCCGAGTACGCGGGAGCCGACGCCGACATGACCCTGCGCCTGGTAGAGCCGCTGCGACGCGACCTGCAGCGCCAGGGCCTGTGGAAGCTGTTCGAACGCATCGAGACGCCGCTTGTGGATGTGCTGGTTCAGATGGAACTGCATGGGGTGGCCCTGGATGCCGACTTTCTACGCGACTTCGGGGAGCGTCTCAACGAGCAAATTCGCCTCCTGGAGCAGAAGATCTACGACGCAGTCGGACATCGTTTCAACATCAATTCAACGCGACAGCTCGCTGAGGTTCTCTTTGGTGAGCTAAAGCTGCCCACAGGACGCAAGACACGTACTGGGTATTCCGTCAGCGCCGAGGTCATTGAAAGCCTCAAGGGCCTTCATCCAGTGGTTGATGCTTTGCTGGAGTACCGCCAGCTCACGAAGCTGAAATCTACTTACGTCGATGGCTTGCTGGCCCTGATGGACCCCGTGACCGGGCGCGTGCACACGTCGTTCAATCAGGCAGTGACTTCTAGCGGACGGCTGTCGTCCAGCAATCCTAACCTGCAGAACATCCCTGTGCGTACGGAGATCGGGCGTCAGATTCGGCGCGCCTTCATTGCGGACCCGAGCTACCTCCTGCTCACCGCCGACTATTCCCAGATCGAGCTACGCATTCTGGCACGCATCACAGGCGAGAAGCGCCTGGTGGAAGCCTTCCAGCGGGGCGAAGATATTCATACGATCACTGCCGCCTCCCTCTTCCATGTGCCAGTGAATCAGGTAACGCCTGAGCAGCGCCGCCTGGCCAAAACCGTGGTCTATGCCATTCTCTATGGTCAGTCGGCCTTCGGGCTGGCCCAGGTGACCGGCATGAGCAACTCCGAGGCCAGCGACTTCATCAAGCGCTATCATGAGACCTTCCCCGAGGTACGGCGCTATGTAGATGCAACCTTGAACCAGGCTTACAAGCAAGGCTATGTGAATACGCTCTTTGGGCGCAAGCGCTTCCTGCCAGACTTGCGAACGCTCAGCGGACCGGAGCGCCAGGCCCTGGAGCGTGAGGCGATCAACATGCCCATCCAGGGTACTAACGCAGATGTGATCAAGATCGCCATGATCCGCATCCACCATGCCCTGCAGGAGCGTGGCTTAAAGACGCGCATGATCCTTCAGGTGCATGACGAGCTGGTGTTTGAGGTACCAGTGGAGGAGTTGGAGGCGACCCGCCGCCTGGTACGGACTATTATGGAGGACATCCCGGAGATTACGGAGAAGGTCCCGCTTAAGGTGGAAACCAAAGTGGGGCGGAACTGGTACGAGGCCGCTCCTGCCGAGTAGGCCGCCGCCCCGGTGAGCCGCTGCCGCCCGCCGTAGGAATGCTGGCGGCTTCGGCTTGATCTTGCTTGCGAACGCAAAAGGAGAGCCATCCGTGCAGCTATCACGCCTTGTTCAGAGTCTCCCCCCCTATCATTTTGCTGAAACCCAGAAGAAGCTGGCCGCCCGCCAGGCGGCAGGGGTTGATGTGATCAATCTGTCGATGGGCGATCCTGATTTGCCTGCCCCCACCCCTGTCATTGAACGGCTCTGCCAGGCGGCCCACGATCCAGAGAACCATCGCTATCCCGAGTATCGCGGCCTGCGCGCCCTCCATGAGGCCTTCGTCTCCTGGTTCCAGCGGCGCTTCGGCGTGACACTGACACCGGAAGAGGAAACTCTGCCGCTCCTGGGATCAAAAGAGGGTTTAGCCTATGTGGCGATGGCAGTGCTTAACCCAGGCGATGTGGCCCTCGTGCCCGATCCCAACTACACCGTTTATGTGACGGGCACGACCAGTACTGGCGCTCACCCCTATTTGCTGTCGCTGCGCGAAAGCCATGATTATCTGCCCGACCTGGACAGCATTCCTTCCTCGGTGCTGCAACAGGCCCGCCTCCTTTGGCTGAACTATCCAAACAACCCAACTGCCGCCTGCGCCGACCGCGCTTTTTTTGAGCGCGCAGTCGCTTTCGCTCGTCGACACGACCTGTTGATCGTGCACGACATGGCCTACGCCGAAGTGTATTTCGAACAGCGCCCCCCGAGCATTCTGGAGATTCCAGGGGCGCGCGAGGTGGCCGTTGAGCTGCACTCGCTCAGTAAGACCTACAATATGGCTGGCTTCCGCGCCGGCTGGCTCGTTGGCAACCGCGAGGTTGTGGACGCTGTGGGACGGCTCAAGAGTAATGTCGATAGCGGGATGTTCCGCCCAATCCAGTATGCAGCCATCGCGGCTTTGCAGTTGCCCGATTCCTGGATACAGGAGCGAAACGCTGTCTACCGCCGCCGCCGTGATTTGCTTGTGGCAGGCTGCAATTCCTTGGGGCTGCGCACGCGCCAGACGCAGGCTGGCCTCTACGTCTGGGCTGCGGTGCCCGCAGGCTCAGGCTTTAAGGCTCGCGATTTTGCCAGCTGGCTCTTCGATCAGACCGGTGTGCTGCTGACCCCCGGGTCAAACTTCGGCGCCGCCGGTGAGGGCTATCTGCGCATCTCAATGACCGCTCCCGAGGAGCGCATCGAGACCGCGCTGCAGCGAATGAGGGCCGCTCTGCGCGAGCTACCACGCTCCTAAGCCCCTGACCGGTGCAAGAGCAGAGCAGGCTGCTTTCTATCACCTGACGGGCCGGCTTCGCCAGGCCACTGGCTGGGTCGTCCATAAGCCAGCTAGATCGATGCCTATTTCAAACGCTGCCTCGCTTGACCAGCGCTCGTGCAGCAACAAGAGCGATGGATGGAGAGATCACTAGCAGGATCGGGGAGGCAGGCGCACGCCTGAAATGGAGCTTGCCCGAGAGCACTTCGGCGGCGCCCACGCCTCCATCTTAGCGCCAGGGGAACGAGGGCCATGATGCAACAGTCTGAGACCAGCGCAATGAAGCGCACTTCGCTGAATGCATGGAATCTCTCGCTTGGTCGCGCCATCTGCGGCGACGTTCAGGCGGGCCTGGAACGCGAATGGCTGGTTACAAACGGCCTTGGCGGCTATGCCGCTGGCTCACTTCTCGGAGCCACCACGCGCAGCTATCACGGCTTGCTGGTCGCCGCCCTTCGCCCGCCGGTTGAGCGTTGGGTACTCGTGACGAAGGTCGATGAGGAGCTTCGCCTCCCCCAGGGCACAGTCTTGAAATTGGGGGTCAACGAGTATCACGATGGCACCCTTGACCCACAGGGAATGTCGTACCTCGACAGCGTCTGTCTCGAAGGCGACATTCCCTGCTTTCGTTATCGCCTGGGTACTGCTCTTCTTCTAGAGAAGCGCATCTGGATGGAATACGGACAGAATACAACGTACGTGCAGTATACTTTGCATGGTAGCTATGACGAGGGTGGCGAGCAAGCGCGGGAACCATCGCTGTTGACCTTGCTGCCGTTTTGCGTCGCGCGTAGCCATCATAGCACACTGCGCGGCGATCCTGGCTGGCACTTCCAGGTCGGACAGGATGGGAACCGCTACCGTATCCGCGCTAGCGCTGACACCCCCGTTTGTCAGTTGATCGTCGGTCCTTCAGCCCGCTTTGAACCACGGGGTCTCTGGTATTGGCGGGTCCTCCACCGTCATGATCGCGATCGTGGCCTGCCATGCGAGGAGGATGTCTATCTGCCTGGCGTTTTCCATCTCCCGCTGACCCCCGGCGACCGGGTGACGCTCGTATTGAGTGCTGAGCAGGAGCCACCCGCTGCGTTGGGCGGCCCGCAGCACGAGGAGCAGGTCGCCCAGGCTTATGCGCACCATCGTCGCCGTCTTAAGCAGCTCCTTGCTGTGGCAGATCGCAGCGTTGAGGATCTGGCCCAACGCGATCCTGTCCGCGCCCGCCTGGCAGTGGCCGCAGACCAGTTTATTGTGGCTCGTCCGCAGTATGTGCTCACTCCTACGGGAAAGCGCTATTTGCAACTCTCGCCCGATCACAAGACGATTATTGCCGGCTATCCGTGGTTCGAGGTCTGGGGGCGCGACGCCATGATCGCTCTCCCCGGCCTGCTCTTGAGTACTGGCCGCTACAGCGAGGCCCGCGGCCTGCTGAAGGCCTTCGCCTCGTCTGCCAATCAAGGTTTGCTGCCGAACCGCCTCCCCGAGAACGCCACGGCTCCAGAGTATAATACCGCCGATGCCTCGCTCTGGCTCTTCCGCTCCCTCGATCGCTACCTGGCCGCCACCGGTGACTGGACCTTGCTGAAGGAGCTGTTTCCCGCCCTCGAGGAGATCTTGCAATGGTATATTCGCGGGACGCGCTACGGTATTGGCATGGACAAGGGCGATGGCCTGCTGTTTGTAGGATTGGGAACAAGCGATCTGCAGCTGACCTGGATGGATGCGCGCGTCGATGGCTGCCCGGTGACGCCGCGTCGCGGCAAGCCTGTGGAGATCAATGCGCTCTGGTACAATGCCCTGGCCTGCATGGAGAGCTGGGCAGTGCGCCTGGCCGTTGATGCCACGCGCTATAGTCAGCTGCGCATCCAGGTGCGCAAGCATTTCGCTGAGCGCTTCTGGTACCCCGAGGGGGGCTATCTCTACGATGTGGTCGATGTCGATGGACAGGCAGGCGAGAACGATACTGCTCTCCGCCCCAACCAGCTCTTTGCTGTGGCTTTGCCGCGTCGTTTGTTGAGCGACGAGCAGGCCCGCAGCATTGTTGAGCGTGTGCGGGCCGAGCTGCTGACACCGCTTGGGCTACGTACGCTCAGCCCCCGTGATGCTCGCTACCGCTCTCGCTTCAACGGCGATCAACACCAGCGCGACAGCGCCTATCACCAGGGGACAGTCTGGCCCTGGCTCATTGGCGCCTATATCGATGCCTACCTTCATGTCTACAAAGACAACCAGGCCATCCTGCCTTTGTTGGAGCCGCTGGTGCGCCACCTCTGGGACGCCTGCCTGGGAACAATCAGCGAGGTGGCCGAGCCAGAGCCACCTTTTACGCCTGCCGGCTGCTTCGCTCAGGCCTGGAGTGTGGCCGAGGTGCTGCGCTGTTGGACGCTGGTGACTGAGTAGATAGCCCGCAGCATCGGGGGCGAATCTCTCTGCTCCTGGCGGGAATAAAGTCCCCCTGGTCATTGTTTCTAAAGGGTGGAAAGGCCGGAAGGAGGTCAGCCAGCGCAGCATATGACTGGCTGGCAGTGGAGTGCGCGCAGGCTCTTCGCTCTTGCGCTGCGCGCGCTTCCACAGAAGCTGATGCTCTTGTGGCCTGACATCGCTACGTGACGAGGTAGTCATATCACGAAGGAGGTGACGGACCATGACGACGATGGTTCGCTTCGATCCCTGGCGTGAGATGATGAGCCTGCGCGAGGCGATGGACCGGCTGTTTGAGCAGACCGTTGTGCGTCCGTTCTTCGGCACACCCTTCAGCCCAACCATGCCCCTGAACGTCTATGAGACGGATCAGGGCTACCAGGTGCAGGCGCTGTTGCCGGGCGTCAAGCCGGAGGACATCGATCTGACAGTCCAGGAGCATACCCTGACGATTAAGGCGCGCTATCCGGCCCTGGTGGATGAGGGGAAGCAGGTGAACTGGCTGCTGCACGAAATCGGCTCCGGCGAGTACGTGCGCAGCATCACCTTTGCTAAGCCGATTGTGGCCGATCAGATCGAGACGCACTACGAGCATGGTCTGCTGACGATCACTGTCCCGGTGAGCGAGGCCAGTCGGCCAAAGCGCATCGCGATCACAGCCGGTCAGCCTGAGCCTCAAAAGGAGCTGGCAGCCGCTAGCACCCGCTGAGGTGTGAGGACAGTTCACACGTGGCGGATCAGAGAGCGGGCTACTCCTCCGCCCGTGTCACGCGCTCCCACCGGAAGCGGCACAGGAAGGCATGCAGGAGGACCACGTGGGAAGTGACGCCGGTGAGCTGGTAGCTGAGACCGGTCCTGTGGGCGGCTGACCCGTCAGTCGCGTCGCGACGCATTGAGCGCGCGCTTCCGGTGAGAGCCACGCCTCGTGTGACACCAGTCTGGCGGGTGGCTGTTGGCACTATGCTTTACCAGGCTTGGAGGCCTGGTTTTTTTTGTGCTCTGCTCTCTGGCCGGTCAGGTCCTGCTGTCCCCCACGCAGGCAAGAGCCAGCGCAGGCGGAGAAGACGCAAGACGAGCGTTCTGAGCGTTCTATTGCACGCGCACCAGGATAACGCTGATGTTGCCTTCGCCGCCGGCGCGATTGGCCTCATCAACCAGCAAGCGAGCCAGCTGTTGGAGGTCCCCCCCACGTGCCAGCAACTCGCTCAGACGCTCATCGCGGAGCATGTGCCAGAGGCCATCGGTACAGAGCAGAATCAGATCACCTACCGCTACCTGCCGACTGAAGAAGTCCATCTGCAGGTGAGGCGCCAGACCCAAATAGCGGTAGAGGCGATGGCGACGGGCACTGCTGTAGAGATCGTCAGGTGCCAGTAGCTCTGCTTCAACCAGGTTAGCAGCCAGCGAGTGATCACGGGTGATGCGCTCCAGTCCTCTGCCGGGAACAAAGTGATAGGCCCGGCTATCGCCAATGCTGGCCACATAGAGATGGTGGCAATGAAGCAGAGCCACAGTCAGCGTGCTGGCCATGAATGTGTTGTAGTCAGCATTAGAGTGGTAGATGACCTGGTTGGCGCGTAGGACACTTTCCCGCAGCCAGAACTCAGCTTGCTGTGCAGCTTGCAGGTGAGCTCCATTCTGCCCTCTGAGCGGCAGGGCGGTCAGACGCGGGATGAGGACGTCAGCCACCGTGGCAATGGCCAGATGACTGGCTTCATGTCCCCCGATCGAGCGCCCTTCCGGCCCGCGCAGGCCATCGGCAACACCGAACAGGCCGAACGGACGTGGCGGCAGCCCAAGACCAAGGCCAAGCCCCTGAACCACAAGCAGCATGTCTTCGTTGTCTTGGGCGACATAGCGCCGTCCTACGTCGCTTATATAGCCGACCTGGCAGACGTCAATCACGAGCGGTGAGGTTCCATTGAGAGCCTGGCCGCAGTGCCGACAGTAGCGCGAGCCGGGACGGTTCTCTCGTCCACAGGCTCCACAGGGATTTTCAGGGATGAGAGTACGCACCAGTACATTGGCGCCGCTGCGTAAGGGACTGCTGCGCTCCGGCGGCGGCACAATCACGGTTGGGGCCTCGGCAAGAGCCTCCTTCACAGCTTCCGCGAAGGCGCGGGCGCTCGGCCAGCGCTGGGCGGGGTCAATGTGCATGGCCCGGAGCATAGCAGCATCTACCCCGGGATTGAGGGCCGGGTTGAGCTGGCTCGGCGGCGGCAGCTCGGCTGAGTGACTGCGCACGATAGCCTGAAAAGGCAGCAGGCCCGTGAACATCTGATAGACGACGACCCCCATTGAGTAGATATCGCTCGCCGGCTCAGCATGCCCTTTCTCCTGCTCAGGAGCAATATAGTGTTGGGTACCCAAAGCCCAACCTCGCTGCGTCAGCGGCACCTCCTTTTCCATGGCGCGCGCAATACCAAAGTCAGTCAGGACCAGCCGCCCGTCGTCCTGGTGAATGAGGAGATTCGATGGCTTGATATCGCGATGGACAATGCGTTGCGGATGGGCATGCACCGCATCTACTGCTTCAGCGAGGTCGCCGAGATAGCGCAGAGCCAGCTCTAGCGACAGCGGCTTCTCATCCTTAAGCAAGGCTTTGAGCGTCCCCCCAGTGACAAGGGGCATGGCCAGGTAGAGCAGACGCCCATCTTGACCGAAATTGAGGACTGGGACAATATTTCTGTGCCGTAGCTGATGGGCATAGCGAGCCTCACGCTTGAAACGCTCTACCGCAGTGGAAATATCCATGTTCGAGATGTGGAGCGAGAGGATCTTGAGTGCGACCTCCTGCTCATCAAAAGCATCTTTGGCCCGGTAGACCGCTCCCATCCCTCCAAGCCCAAGGAGCTGCTCAATGGTGTAGCGCCCTGCAACAACTGCCCCAGGAAGCAAACACTGACAGAAGGGCTTGCTGCACTGGAAGGTGCCATCAGGATAGCTGGCCTGACAACGCGGATTCGGACAACGAAGCATCAGGGGTTCCTCCCAACACAGGCCGCGCGCACCGGGCGAGCGGTCTTGGCCTTGCTCGGGTATGCAGGTCAAGCGCGAGAGCAGGCAGATGACCGACTTCTCCCGCTTCTCGCGCTATAAGTCTAGGGAAGTTGTTGCTTCGCTGTCAATTGCTTGTGCTCAGCGCGCACAAGCTGAGCCTTGCTGCAACCCGGGCAGCGCCTCCTGGCGGTCTCCTTCTTCTTCTTCTTCTTCTCCTCCTCCTAATCTCCTACAGAGCATCCCCCGGGAGAAGGGCATCGGCTTCAATCTCTACCAGCCATTGGGGATCAAGTAAGCGCGCCACCTGCACCATAGTAGAGGCCGGACGCACCGTGCCAAAGAACTCACCATGAACACGGCCTACCTGCTCCCAGTCTTCTGCGCGCGTCAGAAAGATACGGGTGCGCATCACCGCTGAGAGATCGGCGCCAAGTTGCTCCAGGGCCGCCTGAATAATCTCCAGGCAACGTCGCGTCTGAGCAGCGGCATCGCCAGGGGCCACTGTTTTTCCATCTGGGCCAAGCGGTGCAGTGCCCGAGACAGCGATCACATTGCCCAGACGGACAGCCCGCGCGAAGCCGATGACTGGCTCATAGGGTGAGCCAGAGGAAACGATTCGACGCTCTAAGCCACTCACTTGCCCCTTTCATTCTCCTTTCACCTTTTTGATCACCGTTCTGCTTATGATCAAGCAGTAACGTTTGCAAGGACAAGAGTCTTGAGATGTTCCTTGAGATATTCAGGGAAGAGCTGGGCCTGCGCGGCGGACTGTGACGCTACCAAGATTGGTATGCAGCTGCAACTGGGCCCGGGGAGGAGCGCCGACAGGGGCCTGCCCGAACTCATTGGTCACGCCCCCCAGGTTGGAAGAGGCGGCAAGCAGCAGCGGCGTGTCGGACGGCAAGGTAACATCAATTGTACCCGCGTTCGTTGTCATCTGATAATGCCCTCCGGGCTCCAGGGTTCCACCAAAGGAGATCGCACCAGCGTTCGTGTGGCAGTAAACCTGCCCGCAGAGCCGACTCTGCTGGACAGTGATGGTGCCAGCATCCGTCTCCAGTCTTGAGCGATCTTCAAGTGTGGCCTGCAGCACGGTAATCGTGCCTGCATTCGTCTTGACCGTCAGTCGTCCCTGCCCGCCCAGGACCTGAACAGAGCCAGCGTTACCCTCGATCTGCAGGTCACAGACTGCAGGCACCCAGATATCCAGACGGACATAGCCCAGGTTTGCAGGCAAAAAGGAAGGCCGGTAGAGGCCCGAGACGTCAACACTGACCGTGTTCTCCCTCTGCTGGCAGTCGACAACGAGCTCGTCGCGTTCGCCCACGAGGCCGCTGAGATATTTGGTTGCCAGAATCTCAATCGTATTGGTGGAGCTGTCCCCGCGATGAATGGAGATGGGGCCAGCCGGATTGCGAACGATGAGCGTCGGACGCCCAGTGACCTCGAAGCGGCTGACGGGCAGGGCGACGACCCTCCTAAAGCCCCAGAAGGCTACGATACCCCCCAGCACGATGAGGGCAACCAGCGCGAGCCCCAGGCCAAGGAGGTTATTGAGATAGCTGATAAAGAGACTACCAATAATGACGATGACGACAACTATCAAAACAAGCTGCCAGGCTGGCAACGAAGAAGAGCCTGGTTGCACTTTCCCAAAAGCCGCGTGGGCCTCATAACCCGCGTCCCAAAAAGAAGGTGGAGGATGGCGCGGCTCCCTCTCGGTTTGGGCCTGCTCTTCTCTCGCTGGCTGTGGCTCTTCACCTGGCGGGAACATCATATGCTGCTGGCTCATAGCCGATTCTCTCCCTTGCGTCCATCTTCTTCTACTTCTTCAGAAAAGCTCTTCCTCTTCTCCCCATCGCTCTCGGATCTCGGAATAGCTCTCAATACCACGACCCTCCTCCACCCCCGACCTTTCGTGATCAACAGCCAGAGAGCCTTTCTCTTCTCCTGGCCACGTGCCCGTTCCCTGGAGTGACCTGGACGGCAGCAGATCGCACCATCTCGCACCCTCTACAGCTGCAGCGCAGGTCTCCTAACACCACACCCCCCAGAAGACCAGAGATACAACCAACGTTACTGTTACGCCGCCAGCTTGCGTTCTCTCTGCCGTTGCCGTAGCAAATACGCGAGGCTGGGAGAAAAGTTGCAAAGGCAGCGGAACCATAAACTCTCTTCCCGGAACAGTGGAAGGCCAGATCAGAGAGGCAGGCAGCCAGCCAGCCAGCCACAAGGTTAGCAAGAGAGCGACAGCCTGGTCCACCGCCAGATTGCCCCGGCTAGCGAAGGAGGAGTATAATCTGTCAGGGTGAGGGCCGCTGCTGCTCTCTGTTTGTCGGCATCACCCCAATGGAAGACGCGAGCTAAAAGGATATGTTTCCGGCATGATACAGACACTCCCACTGGTGCTTTCAATTGTCATGAGCGAGCTGGCCATCGGCTCGTTCCTGTTGCTCTATGTGCTGGACTGGCGTAGTGAGGTGCGGCGCAGCTTCCTTCTCTTTTTCTCTATCATCTATCTCCTCTTTACCGCTCTCACCTATCTTTTCCAGCAGAGCTTCGCCTCTCAACCATTGCTGGACAGTTTTGTGCGACTCGATAAGCAGTGGACTGGCTATACCGGCCCGGCGCTTCTGGCCTTTTTGCTATTGCAGCTTCCCTATTTGCTCTTCCTGATTCTGGACCGGCGGGCCGGCGTCGATGGGAAAGAGAAAGCTGCGCAGGCCGGAGCCGCAGGGCAATTTTCTGTGGTACGTCTCCTACGACTGCTCAGCGGCGGCCTGGCTTCAGTGGCAGGCTTGTTTATGCTCTTGGTTCTGGGCATGATTTACCGTCCGCTGGCGCCCTCTCCGCTCGGGGAAGCCCTGGCTGTCCTGAGCTTCTTTATCGCGGCCCTGGCCGTCGGTGGCGTGATGACCTCGATGTGGCTCGGCCACTGGTATCTTGTCACACCGGCCCTGAGCGAGCGTCCACTCCTGTTCAGCACGGCAGTGGTCCTGATCGCCATAGTGCTCCAGATTATCCTGACGCTGGTCAGTTCTACTGTGGCTGGCCCTGCGGCCTCGACCGCCGTTACTCACTCAGCTCAGGCCACAGCGACAGCTATTGCTACCTCGGTGCCCACGCCAGTCGCCTCAAGTACAGCTACCGCTGTCAAGCCAGCTGGCGCCCCGACGGTCAGTCCCTTGAGCATGGACGTCCTTGGCTGGCTGCGCATTCTGCTTGGCTTCGCCTTCCCTCTCGTGCTGGGGGCCCTCACCTGGAAGCTGGCACGCGAGCGCTCTTTCCAATCGGCCACGGGCATGCTCTATCTGATCGTTGTCATGACGCTGGCAGGCGAGGTTTTGGCCCGTGGTATGTTCCTGAGCACGCTCTAAGATCTGGCTGGTGGAGTCTGCCACGCCACGAATCGCGCAGATCGAGCACAAGCCAGCAAGGAAGTCACCAGATCGCGGGTGCCTCAAAAGGCAGGGTGAGAGTGGTCTCCTGGCAGGTGCCAACGCTCCCACCCTGTTTTTCAGCTAACATCTCTCGCAGGCCCGGCATCGGCCTGCTTCACCTGAGATACACCTTGTCCGCTGCTTGCCTGGAGCTGGCCTATGTCCGTCAGCCTGGAGCAGGCAGGCAGAAAGATCGGCGCTGCCTGCCTGCTGGCCCTTGCTACGGCCTGCTACTGCTCGGGTTAGAGCGCCTGCTGTTCGGCGGCACGGCGCGCGCGCTCGCGCTCCTTCAGCTCGCGACGGAGGATCTTCCCAGAAGCGACTTTGGGGATAGCGTCGATGAACTCCACAAAGCCCAGGCGCTTGTAGCCAGCCAGGCGTCCATTGACAAAGGCGATCAGCTCATCGGGCGTCACGCTCTGACCTGGACGCAGGACGACAAAGCCTTTAGGCACCTCACCGGCCTCGGGATCGGGCACGGGGATCACCGCCGCATCCACGACCGCGGGATGCTCTAGCAACAGGGCCTCGATTTCTGCAGGGGCAATGCCAAAGCCCTTGTACTTGATCATCTCCTTCTTACGATCAACAATGTAGGTGTAGCCGTCCTCGTCGACATGGCCGATGTCACCCGTATAGAGCCAGCCATCGCGCAGGGTCTGAGCCGTCTCCTCGGGCGCCTTCCAGTAGCCCTTCATCACCTGGGGGCCACGGATGATGATCTCTCCATCCTCGCCCACCGGCAGCTCGCGCGTGCCGGTCTCGAGGTCGACAATCTTCTGCTCAGTATTGTGTACGGGCAGGCCGACGCTCTCCAGCCGCACCAGGGCTGGATCTTTCGGCTGAGCATGAGTGAGCGGCGAGGCTTCGGTCAGACCATAGCCCTGGACAACCTGAATGCCAGTCTTTTCCTGGACTTTGCGGGCTGGCTCCGGCGCCAGCGGGGCCGCTCCAGAGAAGATGTATTTGACGCTCTTGAGCTTGCCCAGGTCAATGGGAGCATTTGCCAAGGCCAGGATAATCGGGGGAACTGCGAAGTAGTAGGTCACATTGTATTTCTCACATAGCTCAAGAGACTGGAGCATATCGAAGCGCTCCATGACAATCTGCGTCGCCCCACAGGCCAGGAAACCGCCGGTCAGCATGACACCATAGATGTGGTAGAAAGGTAGGAAGAGCAGAGCTACATCGGTGAAGGTCGTTTGAAGCGCCGTGGTGAACTGCAGATTATTGGAGACCAGATTGCGGTGGGTGAGCATCGTTCCTTTGGGCAGGCCAGTCGTGCCCGAGGAATAGGGGAGCGCCAGCAGATCATCGGGATCGATCGGAACCGCCGGCGGCGCCTTCGGCGAGGACTCGCGCAGCAGGCGCCCAAAGGGGATCGCCTGGGGCAGGCCCTCGGGTACGTGGCTGCCGGTGACAATGATATGCTTCAGATTGGGCAGCGACTTCTGCCCCAGCACTGCCTGTAGCAGCGGTAGTAGCTCGCGCTGCACCAGGATGGCGCTGGCCTCCGAGTTCTCTAGCTGATAGGCAATCTCGCGCTCTTTGTAGGAGGGATTCATCGGAGTGACAACCAGACCAATGGAGGCCGCGGCAATGAAGGTAATGGTGTACTCCGGTCGATTGAGGGTAAATATGCAGAGCCGCTCGCCTTTGCGCAGCCCCAGATTGTACAGCCCGTTGGCAATGCAGTTCACCATCGAGACAACCTCTCGATAGGTCAGGCTGAGGTCATGGTAAATGATGGCCCGCCCATCGGGATTACGCTCCGCCGCTCTGCGCAGCAGGTGATCATAGGGAACTTCCGGGAACTCGACGGGAGGCCTGAACAGCTCGGGAGCAAACATTTTCTCTGGCATGCTTCAATCCTTTCTCGACCCGGCCCTGGGTCTCAACAGCAATGCAGAATGTAGATGCCCTTGCACGTAGTAACAGCAGGAGGAAAAAGCTACCGAGTGTTGAGGCGACGCGGTAGCCAGGTTCTGCTCAGCTTCGCTGCTTTCGCAGGCTTGTATAGTAGCATACTCCAGAGATGTGAGCTGGTCAATACAGCATTCATTCTGGCTTCAGACATTTCGAATCGTCCCCAGGCGAGGATGAGCTTCCTTCCCTTGACGAAGGCTGCTTGATACCCTATAATCCTCTTGCAGAAAGTACTGTCCGCCTGTGCCATTCACTGCCCACCACTGCCTAACGATGGCCCAACCGCTGCCCGGCGAGGCAGCAGATGGCACCGGCCTCTGTCCAGAAAGGACCTGTTCCCCTCTATGGATGCCGAGCGGGGCGCGGCGTCGTCCTCTCTTGACTGGCCAGCAACTGCTTTTTTTCCACACTGGCAAGTGCCTCAAAACCTGGTCGTGGCCGATTTGCGCGATGCTTCCTTCGCGATCAAGCTGGCCGCCAGTACGCTGGCTGGCCTGGTCAATGTGCCACAGCCACAGCTCTATCTGGCAACCTATGAGGATGATCTTTTCTGGCTGCAAGCCGCCATCGCTCCTTGGCCTGTGCTGCTGGAGAGGCTGGAAGGGCAGGGGGAGATCCTGCTCAGGGAGCTGATCGCTCGCTTTCAGACACGCATTGCTGGCTTCATCGTCTACGACCCGCGACGCCCGGCCAGCGTGAATGTGGCGACCACCCTGGCCGGTATCCAGAGAGGGGTGGTGGCAGCCCCTGAGCTGCTGCCGCTGCTGCAACAAGCAGCAGGAGAGAAGCCAGTGTTGCTGGATCTGCGCCTCTCACACTGGCCGAGTGAGTACCTGGCTTATCGCTGGGCCAGCGCGGCCAGCGCGCGCCAGAGGTCGCGGAGATCGCTGGCTGGCATGAACCCGGCAATTGCCAGCGGCCTGCGCTCGTTTCTGGTGGCTACGCGCACCTTTGTCCACTGGCTCGATTCGCGCCTCTGGCAACCCTTTACAGGCCAGCAGCGCCAGCTGCTGGAGGAGTTGTTAGCCGAGCTTCTCCCCGGCAGCGTCCACCTGGGCTGGTTTCCAGACGAGGGAAGTGGGGTCACACTGGCCTCGGAGCGGACCGTGGCGGTCCTGGCTAGCGACCACTGCAGCAACCTGGAGGTCTGGAACGCGCTGCAACCCCCAGAGCTGATTAACCACCTCCAGGCTCTGGCCCAGCGCTATCGTCGTCAGCAGGACGAGCGCCCTCTGCCAGCTCTGGAGCCACGTGTCTATCTTTCTTTAACGATCAGTGATGGCGATAACCTGCAATACACGCAACACCGTCTGCTGCATCTGTGGCGCGATCCGGCCCGCGGCAGGCTGCCGCTCGGTTGGACAATCGCCCCTGCACTCTTGGAGGCCGCTCCCGCTCTGGCCGCCTATTATCTGGAGACGGCCAGCCCCCAGGACGAGTTGATCGCCGGCCCCAGCGGCGCTGCCTACATTTTTCCTTCGCGCTGGCCAGCCACTCAGCTTCCAGCCTTTCTGGAGCATAGCCAGCGCTTGCTGTCAGGGATGGGCCTCTCCCTGCTGCAGGTGCTCGACGGCGATTGGCGCCAGCAGCTGGGCCTCCCACTCCCGACCAGTATGCGTATGTCTAGCGCTGCGGGCCAGCGCGCCTTCATCGAGGCTCTTCAGCCTGCGGGGCTGCGCGGCCTGCTCACAGGCGCTGGCGGTCTGACGCTAAGCTATAAGAAAGTCAGGGGGCTGCCCGTCTATCACAATCTGGGCCTTGTCAGCAGCAGATCTCAGCTGGTGCAGCTTGTCAGAGGCCTGCAGGCCATCCATCGTCGGCGTCCGCTCTTCCTCCAGCTCTATGTACTGGCCTGGCGCCTGACGCCCACTGTCCTCTGGGAAGCGCTCCAGGACCTGGGTGAGATTGTCTCTCCTGTGACCCCAGGTCAGCTGTTGCAGCTCATTGCCCAACAAGGAGAAGGTGCGGAGTCGTGACAAGCACGAAGAGCTACCGCTATCCGGCACCGGGCTGTTATCGCCTGGCCCCGGGCCTGCGCCTGCTAGAGGGGACAGACGGTCAGTCCGGAGGGCTGGTTATCACTGCCTATCCATTGCGCGTCTTGCGCCTTGGTCAGCATGCCTGGCAATTGCTCAGCTTGTGCCGTCAAGAACGCAGCGGCGCAGAACTGGCCCGCCTGAGCGGACTCTCCAGCGAGCGGGTCTCTGCCCTTTGCCAGCAGCTCAGTGCCAGAGGATTACTGGAGGCCGGCCCACCGCCGCCACCGCGGTCGTGGCCAGGTGTCTCCGTGATCGTGCCTACCAGCAACCGCGCCAGCCAGCTTGCACGCTGCCTGCAGGCCATCCTTGGGCTGCGCTATCCTGCGCAGGCCCTGGAAGTCATCGTCGTCGACGACGCCTCACACGATCAGACGTCGGCAGTGCTTGCCAGCCTCGGCCCAGCTTTCGCCAGTCGCGGGATGAGACTGCGTCTCCTACGCCATGCCCGGCGTCAGGGCGCCGCTGGTGCCCGCAATAGCGGCGCTGCCTCGGCCCGCTATGAGCTTCTGGCCTTCGTCGATGACGATTGCGTCGTGACGCCAGACTGGCTTACGACCCTGGTGCCACTCTTCGCCGAGGCAAAGGTGGCCGCCGTCGGCGGTCAAATCCGCGCCTATGAAACCGGCAGTGCGTTGGGCCGCTATGAGGATGTTCGTTCTTCGCTCTTCATGGGCCTGCAGCCACAGGAGGTGCGCTTGAGCGGCCCGCTTACCTATCTTCCTACAGCTTGCTTGCTCGTGCGCCGCGAGATCTGGCAGGCCCTGGGAGGCTTTGCCCCCCTGACCTATGGCGAGGATGTTGATTTCTGCTATCGGCTGTTGGCCCAGGGCTGGCGCATCCGCTATTGGCCCGCTCCAGAGGGCATGGTCTATCATGACTACCGTACGCGCCTCTGGACGTTCCTGGGGACGCGCGTGCACTATGCCTCTGCTGAGGCCGTGCTCCAACAGCTTCACCCACAGCAGCGCCGGGTTTTGCTGCTCCCGCCGCGCGAGGCGAGTTTTGCTGCTCTGACAGTCGGCAGTCTCTGGCGGCTCTTCAGTCCCGTGCTGGCGACCAGTCGGCGGCGCCAGCACAGGAATCTACACCGCACAAGCAAGGCGGGGCGCGCAAGCTTCTCGCTCTTGCTGGCACTGTTGGCACTGCTGCTGCCAGCTGCCAGCGTCTGGCAGCGCCGTCGGCGTCTCCACCTGGCTCAGGTGCCGCTGACAGCCTGGCAGCTCTGGCAGGCCACGCTGCGCAGCTACCTGGCCTACACCTATCACCTGTGTCGCCATCTGACGCGCTACTACACGCTCGCGCTACTGGCAGCGAGTCTACTCTTTCCACCGCTGCTGGTGCTGGTTGGCCTGCTCCAGGCCATCGTAGTAAGCGTTGATTACGCCCGCCTGCGTCCGCGCCTGGGCCTGTTAGCGTTTGCCTGCTACTCTCTGTTAGAGGATTGCGCCTATGCCTTCGGCCTGCTGCTTGGCTGCTGGCGACAGCGCACCTGGCGGCCATTGCTAGCCGTGATACAATGAAAGAACACCACTGTCCCACAATCACCCAACTCGCTCAACCATCCGACCCAGACCAACCATCTCTACCTTCGGTAGCCGAACGGTCACGCTGAAAGGAGGTGACGCAGACAGATAATGGCGGGAACACTGCAACCTGAATGGGGTTTTATTGAGGCTCACGGCACCCAACTCTACTACGAGGTCGCCGGACGCGGCCACCCGCTCGTCCTGCTTCACAGCGGGTTGCTTGACCATCGCTCCTGGGACCCGCAGTTCATGGAGTTTGCTCAGCACTACGAGGTCGTACGCTACGATCGGCGCGGCTTCGGTCGCTCGGCTATGGGCAACGTCGAGTACTCAGATGTCCGCGATCTTTACGACGTTCTCAACGATCTGGCCATTGATCACGCTTACCTGCTGGGTCTGTCGCTGGGCGGCAGGGTAGCCATCGATTTCGCTCTGACCTATCCCGAGATGGTCGATGCTCTGATTCTGGCCGCCGCCAACATCAGCGGCTACGATAACTATACGCCGGAGACGCGCGAGCGTGGAGCGCGCATCGCTGCCGCCGCCCGGGCCGGGGACAGGGAACAGCTTTATGAGCTGTGGGCCAATGACCCGGCGATGCCCCAGGAGAACGAATATCCAGAAGCCGCTCAGCGCTACCGCGAGCTGCTGCGCGACTACAGCTTTGTGCACTATCTGAATCCAGCACCCAGGCAGCCACTCAAGCCACCTGCCTTGCAGCGCCTGGCCGATATCCGCCAGCCGACGCTGATCCTGATCGGCGATGCCGACTCGCTGGAAACGCAAGCCCAGGCCGATCTCCTGGAAGCCGGTATCATCGATGCCAGGAAGGTGGTCATCCACGGCGCCCGCCACATGCTCAACCTCGAACGCCCCGAGACCTTCAACCGTGCCGTGCTGACCTTTCTGCGCAGCCTCGAACGCCGCTAGGCAGGCAGCGGCAGGTCAGCAGCGATAAGAGGAAAGGGAGAAGCTGTACAAGCTGTACACGCTACCCGCCCCTCCAGTACTGCCCACCTCCGAGCAGTGCCCGGCCTGACCTGACCACCGCTGCCTGTGAGCGACGTTTCGTTCAAGGACCCTGATTGGCGTGCTCGTTCATCGACGATCTTCCAGCCACTCTAAGGCTCTTGTTCTCTTTTCCTCCCCTATGCTTGTTACGGGAGAGCGTACTCCGATCCGGCTGGCGACGAGCACGAGGCCTCTTGCAACACGAGCTGTATATGGCGAGGGACGTCAGCGAGCACGCACTCGGGGTCACGCACTCGCAAACTGCGCTGGACGAACCACTTGGTGGCTGGACAGCCACCATGACAAAGGTCGTAGCGCGAGCAACCGCCACAGGAGCCGGCTCCCATCTGGCGGTAGAAAGCAAAGACCGGCGAGTGCTGCCAGATCTCACGAAAGCTCTGTTCGTGTAAGTTACCAGCCTCGAATTCGGGCGTTTGGAAGAAGGCGCAGGGATAGACCTCGCCTTCAGGACAGATACAGCAGGTGGCGGTCGCCGCGCCGCACATGTCCAGGCCCGCCAGGCGCTCGCCAAAGGCATTCAGGTGGAAAAACGAGTCAGCAGTCAACACATCGGGATGCTCCCGCAGCCAGGCCACAAAGCCGCGATACTGCTCGCGTGTGGGATGTAGCTCTTCCCATACTGCGCGCCCGCGTCCAGAAGGGCGCAGACGTGTCACGCGCAGTTTGGCCCCAAAGCTGCTGGCGATCTCATAGAGGCGATCCAATTCGGGGAAACTATAGCGCGTCAGGACGCTATTGACGGTTAAGCTCAGGCCCTCGGCAGCCAGACGCTCCAGACCGCGCATGGCTCGTCGAAAGGCATCTTGCCCACGAATCCGATCATTGGTCTCAGGGGTGGCACCGTCCAGGCTGACCTGAAAATAAATCGGCTCCAGAGCAGCCAGGCGGCGAGCGCGCTCAGGCGTGATCAGGGTGCCATTCGTGCTGACGCACATCACCAGGTCACGCTCACGGCAACGCTCCAACACACGCCAGATGCCCGGATACATGAACGGCTCGCCGCCTCCAAAGTGGATCTGGAAGACCTGCATCTCAGCCAGCTCATCGACCACTGCCAGGGCTTGCTCTGTCGTCAGCTCACGCCGACGGCGCTTCCCCGAGGATGAGAGGCAATGCACGCACGTCAGATTGCAGGCCGCCGTGATCTCCCAGGTTACCGTGATGGGCGCCGAGAGTCCTCCCTGCAGGAAACGCTGCGAGCCGCTGGTCTGTGTGAGTGAGGGCGGGCTGCCGGTCTCGGCAAAGGCAGCTTTGGCCAGAGGGTGAAGAGCACCAGGCTCAGGCCGCCCTTGGCCCCCGCTCCCGCTCCGCCCACGGTGACGCCCATGAAACTGTACGAATTGGGTCATGCCCTTCTGCTCCTTCTTCTACGAGTGCTTCGCCCGGCTGCTTGTGGCTATCCTGCCCGCCGTAGAGAGACAGGCCGGGGTCTAGACAACTGTCACCTTGCTCGCTCTATTGCGCCGCTGCCTCGCCAGGCGCCAGCTCAGCCACTGGCTCGGCCTCTAGATAGCCGCGTTTCAGCAGCTCAGCGAGTGCCGCAGAGAGGCGGGCTTTGGCTTCTGCCGAGAAGACTTGCTGTTCGATGGCCGCGCTGAGATCGCCTGCAAACTGCTCTCGTGCCAAGAGCAGTAGCTCTATCAGACGTGGAGAATTGATGAACGAGAGCGAGCCTCGATCAGCACAGCCATATTTATAGAGGATGCCGCCAAAGGCTTCACGCCGAATCTTGACCTCGGGTAGCAAACGATAGCGGGAGCCTGCCGAATGTGCAGTCATGGTCATAGGAGTCCTTCCTCCTACCTGGTAGCCTGGTAGGTAGTCAGACAGATAGGCAGCCTGTCTATAGAACGATCTGGAAACCATTGGTTCCCTGCACGCCACCTCAAGTCCGCTCACACAGTACGCGAGCGGACTTGGCAAGTACCCTATACAGAGGAAGCATACTCAGAGATCTATCCCAGCGTCAAGGCCGCGGCTCCGAAGCGTTAGATACTCTAGGGGAGAGTGCAAGAGACCCCGTCCACGGCTCCCCTTTGTTAGCTAAAAGACTTGGCAGACAAGAGACCGCGTGCTACACTTGCCTGGATCTTAACTAACAGTAAGCAAGATCGATAGAAGAGGCACAACAGGCAAGAGAGCACCAAAACTGTTTCGAGATAGACGCAAGGATCGAACGTCATGAATATCCATTCGGCCATACGCCGTCTCAACCAGGTCTTCATCGTGCTCTTCCTCGGGCTAAGCCTTGGGCTGGTCTACTGGCAAGTGGCAGTTGCGCAACAGGTTACGTCGAATATTCATAATATTCGCCAGTGCATGAAGGATCATGCTCCAGTACGTGGCAAGATCTATGACCGCAATGGGGTACTTCTGGCCGAGTCCAAGCCGATTGACCCCAACAACCCCTTTAAGGGGGCGCTCTGCGGCTACCAGCGCCACTACTATCTGGATGGCATGCCCTCCCTCGCCAACTTGATTGGCTTCTACATCAGCCCACTCTTTAACTCGACAGGGATCGAGCACGCTTTTGACGACTATCTGAGCGGGCGGGCCGGTTTAACGGAACTGACGAACAACCTTAACCTGATCCTACACCGCCCTCCCGTGGGTGATAATATCTACCTGACTATCGACACGCGCATCCAGAAAATTGTCGAGCGCGATTTCGATAAGTATGCACCGAGCTATAACCCGGCGGTGCCGGAACTCAAGATCGATAACGAGAATGTGTTTGCCACCAACCGCGGTGCGGTGATTGTCACCGACCCTCACACAGGCGAGATTCTGGCGATGGTAACGCGCCCAACCTACGACAGCAATCGCGTGGCCGCCGGAGATCTGACCTACTATAACCAGCTCCTACGCAATCCAGATGCGCCGCTCCTAGAGCGTCCCACCCAGGGTCAGTACGTGCCTGGTTCGGTGTATAAGGCGATGACCTTGCTGGCGGCGCTGGACACCGGTACTTACCAGTTGAATACGCCTTCGTTTGACTACCAGCATGCAGTCGGACCAGTGACGATCGGTGGCGAGGTCTTCGCTCCCCAGCTGAGCAACATCTACCGTGCCAGCTACGCGCGCACGTTCCCAGTGAGCATGAATATGGGCTTCTCTCACTCGGATAACGTGATGTTCGCCGTTATCGGCTCTAAGCTGGGGGCAGATACCTGGCTAGAATACAATAAACGCTTCTACGTAGGCCAGGACATTCCCTTTGATTTGCCAGTGGCCCGTAGCTCGGTCCTCCCAGCCAATGGGCAGCTGCCCCCGAATTTGCTGGCGGAAAACGCCTTCGGTCAGGGCGTCGACCTCGTGACGCCCATGCTCATCTCGCTGATCGATGATGCGATCGCCAACAATGGTCAGCTGATGCGTCCGATGTTGGTCTCGCGTATCCAGGCTCCGGACGGCACGATCATTAAGTCAATGTCACCTCAGACCCTGAGTACGCCGATTTCGGAGCAGACAGCCAGCTCCGCCCGTGAAGCGATGTATGGCGTGGTGCGCTGCGGTTCGGGATCGGTGATTCCCGAACTCTACAGCTCCCCCTGGAACATTATTGCGAAGACCGGCACCGGCCAGGTCGGTGGTGGTAAGGGCGCCCACGGCTGGCTGATGACCCAGGCTCCTTACCAGGACCCGCGCTTGACGATCGTGAGCATGCGCGAGAATGCTGGCGAGGGCGCCAACGTCAACGGTCCCGCGGTGGCGGCAATGTATAACGACATTTATACCAGCGTCTTAAAGCTGCAGCAGCCAGCGCCCGCCGATCCCTCAGTACCGTACTGCACACAACACGGCCTGTGGACCTAGCTCCCACTTCGATCTGGCCAGCTTTGCAGCTGGTTTTGTCAGGCTTCAGGCTCTACGCAGGATCGGACCCGGCCAGGCTTCGCACAGAGGCCCCCGGTCCAGCGTGGAGCCTGCTGCTTTGCAGCAGCGGTGCTGGCTACCTACCTGCGGGCAGGCGGAGCTGTTGCTCTCCTGCCTGGCATGACCTTGTCAGCCTCTCCCAGGGATGGTATCCTTGAAGAAGACAGACAGGCATGAGGCCGTCGAGAAGCGACAGAGAGGCCGTTACCAGATGTCTGTGAGCGTTCGTTTCCCTGGCTGCGGTACTTCGCCAGGCTAGTCCAAGAAGGAGCAATAGCAGGTATGGAATCCCTCTTTGAGCACGATTGGTCCTTCCCAGAGACAGAAGAGCAGCCTGCCTACAGCCAGACAGAGCCAGTGCTGCCCTCCTCGCTGGCAGATGAACAGGCCACAGGAGCCGAGGTCGGGGAGGAGTTTGAAGAGGAGCTGATTATCGAGGACTTCACTATCGATGGCATCTGCGGAGTCTACTAGCCCGCCGGCTAGAGGGCGCTTTGCCGATCGCGTAGTCCTGATCACCGGTGCAGCGCGCGGCCAGGGTCGCGCGCATGCTCTGGCTTTTGCCCGCGAAGGGGCACGCCTGGTGATCTGCGATGCCTGCCGCCAATATCGCACCGTCCCTTATCCGCTGGCTCACCCCGAGGAACTGGCTACCGTGGCCAGGGAGATCGAAGCCCTGGGGCGCCCGGTGATCGCTGCTCAAGTGGATGTGACCAACCTCCCGGCTATGGAGGCCCTGGCCGAACGCGCGCGCCGCGAGCTGGGACCGATCGATGTGGTGGTAGCCAATGCCGGTCTCTACTCCTTCGCTTTAAGCTGGCAGATGACCGAAGAGCATTGGGACGAGACCGTCAATGTCGATCTCAAGGGGGTCTGGATTACCTGCAAGGTGGCCATTCCTCAGATGCTGGAGCGGCGTCAGGGGAAAATTATCTGTATCGGCTCAACTGCCAGCTTTAAGGGAATGGATCACCTGGCTCACTATGTGGCCGCCAAGCATGGTGTCATCGGGCTGGTAAAGACGCTGGCACGCGAGCTGGCTCCCTACAATATCAATGTCAATGCCGTCTGCCCCACCAGTGTGGCTACCTCCATGTGCCTCAACCAGGCACTCTATGACCTCTTCGCCGGCGGCCCCGGCCCTCAAGCTACGTACGAGCACATGGTCAGCCAGATGAACCAGATGAATCTCTTTAGCGATCGTAATCTGCTGCCACCCGAGGATGTCAGCGCCGCTGTACTCTGGCTAGCCTCCGATGAGGCACGCCACTTAACAGGCTGCGCCCTGCCCGTTGATGCCGGCTATCTGACTCGCTAGCCGCGCGCCCACCATTCTTCTTCTTTTGTCCTTCCCCCGCTATTGCCTTTGGCCCCTCTCTAAAGCGCTTTGCCTCTTTTCAGAGAGCGGCCCGGCAGAGAGATGTGTAATCACTCTGGCTCTTCCTTCACCGAATATACTGCTTGCTTAACATATTGACAGATAGAGAATTGTATACTACCATAGCAGCGTAATCAGCGGGCATAACTTCAGTATGCTAGAACCGATCGTTTTCCAGCATGGTAGGAACAGGCTCATTTCAGGTGTTATGCTGGCAGGAAAGGAATTGCTATGAAGCTCGCAGAGGCGCTCGTGTTGCGCGCCGACATGAAAAAGCAGCTCAACCAACTGCGTAATCGCCTCAAGAGGAGCGCAATCGTTCAGGAAGGGGATCAACCGCCCGAGAAGCCCGAGGCGCTGCTGCATGAGGTCGAGGAGATTCTTCAGCAGTACCGCCAGCTCATGGTTCGCATCAACCGTACCAACCTGGAAAGCAGGTTACCGGATGGCCGGACCTTGACCGAGGCAATGGCCGAGCGGGATGTGCTTGATCTGCAACATAGTATCCTCAGCGATCTGGCAGCCACAGCCTCCGAGCGCTTTGATCGCTATGGGCGGGCAGAGATCCGTCGGCTGCCAACGGTAGACACCGCAGCCATTTACCGCCAGCTTGACCGCATCGCCCGCCAGCGCCGCGAGCTGGATACGGCAATCCAGGCGACAAACTGGGCTGTCGATCTGCTGGAATGAGCGAGAACGCTCCGTCGGTCCGTTTCCTGACGGAGCAGAGGGAACAGGGTACCTCTCTCACTGGCAGAGAGAGACCCAGCAGGAAAGGCAGAGCCTTGGGCACGGCCCGCAGGATATATAGCTTTCTTAGCTGGTAGCGAGCGAATCTTCGGCAGCGAACACGAAGGCGGCAACGGCCTGAAGCGTTGCAAGCAGCTCGTCACTGCTAGCCCCTAGGCAGGCTTTTGGGTACTGTTACGCCCGGACTGCGCACAAGGGCACCGCGAACAGCACAGCGCGCACTACCACGTGTTGGGCCGAAATTCGCTGGCGAGGGTGGGTCAGGGGACTCCTGCGGGCCGCGCCGGCTCTCTCAACCCGACCAGGAGCGCTTAGGGAAGCCAGCCCTGTAGCTCGTCAGGCTGACGCTTTCCTTCAGGCATGAGCAGTAAAAGATGATTCCAGGGATCGCGGACAGCGATCGTCTCGTTATGAGACACAAAGGGCCAGCGCGCCTGCTCTAGACGCTCGGCGACACGTTCGACGTCCTGCCGGGCTGGCAGTTCAATGGAGAAGAGACGCAAGCCCAGGCTCCCTTCAGGCGGCGGGGGTGCCCCACGGCTCTCCCAGGTGTTCAGGCCAAGATGATGATGGTAGCCGCCCGCCGAGACGAAGAGCGCCCCAGGCATGCGCGCGGTAATCGCAAAACCGAGGAGTTGATGATAGAAGTGCTCGGCCTGGCGCAGGTCAGCCACTCGCAGGTGCACATGACCAATAGTGGTGCCAGTCGGTAGCCCTTGCCAGGGCTGCTTGCCTAACTCGCTCCGTCCCTCAGCAAGCATGGCCTCCAGATCAATGGGATCGGTGGCCATCGCGATCTGTCCGTTTTGCCAGCGCCAGCTTTCACGCGGGCGATCACGATAGATTTCAATGCCGTTGCCTTCAGGATCGGAGAGATACAGCGCTTCGCTGACGAGATGGTCAGCATAGCCTCCCAAAGGGTAACGGCAGGTGGCCAGCCGAGCCAGCGAGCGTGCTAAAGCTGGCCGCGAGGGGACCAGGATGGCGAAGTGGTAGAGACCCGTGCTCCAGGACGGTGGCCGCGGCGCCTCAGCTTGTTCAAGTAAGAGCAGCAACGGCTGTCTCTGGCTCTCCGGCCCTTGTGCCTGACTCTCCCCGCTGGCTGCCTCCAGCCAAGCCCACCGCTCACCCTCTTCCAGGAGACGAAAGCCGAGGACCTCCTCGTAGAAGTGTCGCTCACGCTCTAGTCTGGCCACCGTCAAGGCAACCAGGCCAATGTGTGTGGCCGCGGGCAGGACAGCATCCCCATGCATACCGCTTTCATCTTGCCTCTTCATAGCTGGTGCACGGCTCCCGGCAGCTGCGCCGTGCCTTCCCTCCTTTCTTCTCGTCCTTGCTGACGGCGACTTGGCCGACGAGGATTCCGCCCGCTCCTCCTTACTTACAAAATAAAAGTAAGGGAGAGCATAGCAGTATACAACATGGGGGAGGTGGGCGCAAGGCCAGCGAGGTTGGTGGGTAGTGGCTCCAGAGCGACATTGTAGAAAATACATCCTTTCCAGTATACTTATGGATGATCGTATTTGTTGCTGACTTGGGCAGCCAGTCCGGGCGGCGCGTCGGCCCGGGGATCTCAGCGTTCCCAAGAGAAGAGAGGACTTCAACGATGAAAACCAGAACCGCCGTCATCTACGAACCTGGTACCCCCATCCGCGTTGAAGAGATCGAACTTGACCCACCCAAAGAGCAGGAAGTGCTTGTCCGTATGGTAGCTGCAGGCGTCTGCCATTCCGATTACCACGTGGTCAAAGGTGACCTGCCAGCCTACTTGCCAATGGCGCTTGGGCATGAAGGGGCCGGCATCATCGAGCAGGTCGGCCCTGGTGTCAGCGACCTGAAGCCGGGCGACCACGTACTCATGAGCTTCATCCCGGCCTGCGGCAGCTGTCCCTCCTGCGTCTCCGGCCACAGCAACCTCTGCGACAAAGGGGCGGGCACGCTGAACGGTCCTTTGCTGGACGGCACTTTCCGCATGCACGGCGAAAAAGGCGATATTGGCCAATTTTGCTACATTGGCAGTTTCAGCGAATACACCGTCGTCCCTGCTATGTCGGTGGTCAAGATCGCTGACTACTATCCCCTGAGCCGAGCCGTGCTGGTGAGCTGCGGCGTCCCCACCGGCGTCGGCTCCGTCATCCACCGGGCCCGCGTTACGCCCGGCAGCACCGTTATGGTCATCGGCTGCGGCGGCATCGGCATGAACATCGTGCAGGGAGCAGCCATCGCCGGGGCGCGCATGATCATCGCGGTCGATATCCACGATTTCAAGCTGGAGAAAGCCAAAGAGTTCGGCGCCACCCACACCATCAACTCCAGCCAGGAAGATCCCGTCAATAAGACCCTGGAACTGACCTGGGGCGTCGGCGTCGACTATGCCTTTGAAGCGATCGCCACACCGGAGACCATCGCCCAGGCTTTCAATGCTACCGCCAAGAATGGGACCGTGGTGGTGGCCGGCCTCTCGCCCTTCCTGGCGCAGGCCATTCCCATCTCTCCGCTCAACCTGGTCCTTTACCAGAAAACCCTCATGGGCACCCTCTTCGGCGATTCGCAGCCGCGCAACGACATTCCTCTGCTGCTGCGCATGTACGAGAGCGGTAAGATCAAGCTCGATGAGCTGGTGACGCGAACCTACAAGCTGGATCAGATCAATGAGGCTTACGATGATCTACTCGCCGGGCGGAACATCCGGGGCGTGATCGAGTTCAGCTAGCTCGCCTTTGCTCGCGGCTTCCTGCTCCGGCCCAAGCCTCGGCTGTCAGACAGGCGAGGCGATGCAGAGGCGTTTCTGCATCGCCTGCAGGAAAACGCTCACGTAGATGGAAGATAAGCCTGGCGATGTATTCTCCGCAGCAGCGTGACGGCGAATGCAGCGCCAGGCTGCACTCAGCGTGCGCAATGTGCGTCTCTCTTCTAGATCGGTCCTCCTTCCCAGGAAGAGACCTGGCACAGCGCTCGCGCAGAGCTGCTCGCCTCTCTCGCCCCATCTAGTGGTTGGCAGACACATCCAAGCGGGGTTTGCTCTGTTGTTAGCTGGCTACTAGTAAAAATTCGCAGCGATCACGTACAATAACTCCAGTGGAGGCGTGATTGTCTGTCCCGACTGCCGCCGTCAGAGACGACTGCCCAGCGAGCGGGCAGCGGGCGAGAGACGAGGCAGCCAGCAAAGGAGCAAGGACCATGAAGCACCAGGAAGCTGTCATTGTTGCAGCAGTTCGTACCCCCATTGGTATCGGCAAGCCTGACAGAGGGAAGCTCACAGGTATCCGTCCCGACGAGCTGGCCGCTATGACCCTGGCCGAAGTTGTACGCCGGGCCGGCATCGAGAAAGGGCTTGTCGAGGACGTGATCATGGGCTGCGTGACCCAGATCGGCGAGCAGGGCCTCAACATCGGACGGGTCGCCCCCCTGATCGCAGATTTCCCCGTTGAGACCTGTGGCGTCAGCGTGAATCGCATGTGCGGTTCCAGCGAACAAGCCATCCACTTTGCCGCTCAGGCCATTATCTCTGGCACTGTCGACGTCGCCATCGCTGCCGGCGTTGAGAGTATGAGCCGGGTTCCAATGGGTTCAGACAAGGCCGGCGCCAGCTTCAGCGAGAAGCTCATCGCTCGCTATCCGTTGGTCCCCCAGGGCATTTCGGCTGAGCTGGTAGCAGAGAAGTGGCACATTACGCGCGAAGAGGCCGACGCCTTCTCGTTAGAGAGCCACCGTCGCGCCGCCGCCGCTACAGCAGAAGGTCGCTTCAAGCCAGAGATTATGCCGATAGAGGTGACCCTGCCCGATGGCAGCCGCGAAGTCATGACCAGCGACCAGGGTATTCGCCCCAATACCTCGCTAGAGCAGCTTGCTGCTCTCAAGACTGTCTTCAAGCCCGATGGCATTATCACTGCGGGCAACTCCAGCCAGATCAGCGATGGCGCCGCCGCTGTTCTCTTGATGTCTGACAGCAAGGCTCAGGAGTTGGGCCTCAAGCCCCTGGCGCGCATCGTCGCTATGGCCACAGCCGGCGTTGATCCTGTAATGATGCTCAGCGGCCCCATCCCCGCGACACAGAAGGTCCTCAAGAAGGCAGGTCTTCGTCTGGCCGATATCGATCTCGTGGAAATCAACGAGGCCTTCGCTTCCGTCCCGCTGGCCTGGGCCCGCGAGCTTGATCCTGATATGAGCCGCGTCAATGTCAACGGCGGAGCTATCGCCCTGGGCCATCCCCTGGGCGCCAGCGGCGCTCGGCTGATGACAACGCTCGTTCATGAGCTGCAGCGCCGCAGCGGACGCTACGGCCTGCAGACCATGTGCATCGGCCACGGCATGGCCACAGCTACGATCATCGAAAGGATCTAGCCTATGCTCGACTTTGCCCCAACTGAAGAGCAGGAGGAGATTCGCAAGCTCGCCCAGAGCATCGCCCTTGATCATCTGCGGCCCCATGCCCGCAAGGCCGAGGCTGAACATGACAGCTCTACCGAGCTGCGGCTGACTCTGGCCCAGACCGGCCTGACGACTCCTTTCCCCGAGGAATATGGCGGCTCTGGCCCCCTGGAAGCCGTGACCTACACCCTCATCGCCGAGGAGCTGGCTTACGGCGACCCGGGGCTGGCGCTCAACATCATCGGCTCCCTCATGGGGCCGCTCACGGTCTGGCTGGCCGGCAGCCGCGAGCAACAGGAGCGCTATCTGCCCCCCTTCGGCGATCCTACTAGCGGCTACTTGCAGCGTGGCAGTCTGGCCTTTGCCGAGCAAAGCGGCGGCTATACCCTGGCAGATGTCCACCTGCAAGCCCGCCGCACCGGCGAGGGCTACCTGCTTAACGGCACCAAGCGCGATGTCGTGCATGGTCAGCGCGCCGACCTGCGCGTGGTTCTGGCACGCCTGGCAGAGAGTGAGGACGAGAGCAGTGAGGGCAGGCTCTGCGCCTTCGTGCTCCCCGGCGTTCAGGAGGGACTGCGCATTCAGGACGAGGAGGAGAAGCTCGGGCTACAGGCCGCTCCCAGTGCTACCTATCACTTCAACCAGGCTCAGCTGCCAGCTGAGGCCCTGCTCGGCGAGGCCGGCAGCAGCGGGGTCGTGCGCGCCGCTACCCTCTATCAGATCCTGCGCGCCGCCATCGCCTGCGGCACCGCGCGCGCCGCCTTCGAATATTGCTCAGCCTACGCCCGCGAACGCATCGCCTTCGGACGCCCGATCGTCTCCTACCAGGGCATCGCCTTTATCATCGCCGAAATGGCTATGAAGCTCGATGCCGCCCGTCTGCTTACCTGGCGTGCCGCCTGCTCTTGGGACCGTGGGGAAGCCGATGAGACGCTGATCTACGAGGCAGAGAGTGCGCAACGCCAGGCTGTCAAAATGGCTCAGGCAGCCACAACGGATGCGATTCAGGTTATGGGTGGCGCCGGCTTCATGCAGGATCACCCCGCCGAAATGTGGATGCGCGATGCAGCCGCGATGGAGTGATGTCCTATGATCGATTTTACTCTGAGCAAAGCGCAACAGGCGGCCCGCGACTACGCCCACCAGGTGGCACTGGAGGAGATGCGCCCGCTCTCGCTGGAATGCGACCGCACCGAAGAGATTCCTGAGTCGTTTTTCTGGAACATGCAGCGCCGTTACTGGGGTGGTGCTGCCGCTCAAGCACGGGCCTACGGCCAGGATGAAGGCGTCAGACAGGAGAACCTGCTGAGTGTCATCTCACAGGAAGAAATGGCCTGGGGTGATGCGGCTCTGGCCACGGCTATTCCCGGGCCAGGTCTGGCGGCTCCGCCGATTCTATCGCAGGGTACCCCCGAGCAGCAGGCGCGCTTCCTGAGCATCTATATGGATGGCCAGCTTCACTGGGGCGCCCTGGCCCTGACCGAGCCAGGCATCGGCTCCGATGTAGCTGGCATGTCGACCACCGCCGTGCTCGACGGCGATGAGTGGGTCATTAACGGCCATAAGCACTATATCACCAATGGCGCCCGCGCCGACCTGATCGTGACCTTCGCCACGATTGATAAGAGCCTGGGGCGCGAGGGCATCCGTCCTTTCGTGGTTCCCAAAGGCACGCCGGGCCTGATCGTGGGTCGCATTGAGAAGAAGATGGGTCTGCGCGCCTCCCAGACGGCAGAACTCATTTTTGACAACTGCCGCATTCCCAAAGAGAACTTGCTCGCGGGACGCGGCGAGAGGAAAGCGGGCTTCAAAGCCGCAATGGGCACACTCGACGCCACCAGGCCAATGGTGGGTGCCCTGGCGGTGGGCATCGCTCGCGCGGCTTACGAGGCTGCTTGCGAGTGGCTACGCGAGGAGCTGCCCGCCGGCTATCCTCCACAGAAACGACGCGCCTGGGAGGAAGAGCTGAAGGAGCTGGGCCAGGAGATCGAGATGGCCCGTTTCCTGGTCTGGCGCGCCGCCTGGATGGCCGATCGCCGTATTCCTAACTCGAAAGAGGCTTCGATGAGCAAGGCTTACGCCGGTGCTTTGGTGATGAAGGCCACGGCCACCGCGGTGCGCATCACCGCTCCTGGCGAGGAGAGCGAGCGGAAATTGCTGATCCAGAAGTGGTTCCGCGACGCTAAGGTCTTCGACATCTTCGAGGGCACCGCCCAGATTCAGCGCCTGGTCATCGCCCGGCGCCTCTTCCCCAACATCGATATTCCTTAACTTAAACGAAGCGATAAGCAGCAGGGAGGCAGAGACGAGAGGAAGCAAGGCGGGCCAGAATCGTCAACCGGCTGATCAGCCGTTTTTGCCCGCCCCCTCTCGTCGTAATCCGGCTCCAGAGGTCCGCCATAGGCAAAAAAACGGCACTGTCGGAAGTCCTCGATCCTGAGCAAGCCGACTCTCTGCCCTGGCCCGCAGTCAGTCTGGCCGGCAAGGCTACAGCCAACGAGAGCGGCCTTTGAGACCCTCGGTCAGGAGTCGTTGACCTCTCTCTCCTGCGTGCCCATCGGCACCTTTTTGCTCCCCCCACCCTGTCCAGGATCAGTTGACCAGCGTTCGCTTTTCAGCCCTGGTCGGGTCGAGGTCCTCCGACATGCGCCGCCTTTCTGACCTTAGCGCGTGGCTCCTTCCTCGTCGAACGGCACTTCTTCGTCCGACGGGTCCAGCATTTCGTCCTCCAGCTGCTCGTCAAGCCACTCGTCCAGGTCGCGATAGTCGCGTTTGACGAGGCGACGTCGCCCCTCAAATTCGCGCTCACGCTCCCGCTTGAATTTGAAGCGGGAGCGCTTCATGTCGACGCGCTTGTCACGCAGCTTTCCTCGCACGCTCTCACCTCCTCTCTACACGGGATTGGCACAAATTGAACCAGACACCACCGGGCAGAGGTCTTAGCGTGCTATCCCTGCAACGCGCAAGCCTCTCCGTCAGCGTAAGCCGCTCCATCTTGTGTACAGAGTACATCTCAGGTCAGAACATAGAGCCAATCTGGTAAGGATAGGAGTAGAGGAATCGTGCAGCATGGTGAATGCCAGGCCCATACCGTCTTCACATCATCAGAGCAGCGAACCCTTCCCTTCCTGGAGGAGAACTGAAGAGACAACGGGAGGGAACAGAGGGGAAGCCAGCAGCCGGTATCGACTGGGCCGGCCTGTCAGGCTCTGTCGTCGATAGGAGGGAACCTTCATCATTGTCGCACCCTCACGAGGGTTGTCCTCCGTAGAGTAGACCTCCTCGTAGGCGTTACTCCTGTGCATGGTTCCTGCAATGGACTGAGAAATAAGCATAAAAGTCTGAGAATGAGTGTACCTACAGGGACCCTAAAAGTCAAGAGCCTCTTCGCCGGTTTCGCCCTTTCATCCTGGCGATTCGACCTGCTTCGGCCCTCTGCCGCAGCCAGTGCACTGGTCAGGGCAACCACTGAGCGATAGCCGACGCCGATGCTCAAGAGGCAAACCGCGTCACCCAGCCAGCATGCAGGGGAAGAAGGGAGGGAAGGCCAGTAGCGCCATCCAGGCGGGAACACGCAGGCTCCCGTTTGCTTCTGCAAGCAGCGTGAAAGAGAGCGTGCTCCCCCCCTTCTGCCCCGATTCGCTTCAGGAGCGTCGATAGTTCCAGCTATCGGTCAGAAAGATCTTCAGCAGTCCTCGGGCGATCAAGGCCGCGATCACCACCTCGATCACAATCATCGTGATCCACAACCAGGCCAGAGGAATCCCCTGGTGAGTCGCCGCGGACTCCGTGCTGAAGGAAGTCGTCACCAGCAGCGTGATTAAGAGCACTAGAGGCACTAAGAAAAGGGCCACCGAAGCCAGAATGACGAAGGCCGGAATGGCAATGCGCCACCAGCCAGAATCTCGCAGGCTCTCAGTCTTAGCCGTGCCAAAGGCATGGCGCTCTTCCGTCGGCTGCCCCGCCGTTCCTGCAGGCTGAGCCCCGACGCCTGTGGTGGCAGCCTGCTGTTCCTGTGCGCTCATCGAGAAAACCCCTCTTTCCATAAGGCGTGATGATGGCTGGTTTCAGTATACCATATCGCAGCACCAGCGCCGCATTATACCGCCCGTCTCTTGCATAATCCAGACGGACAGCATATCCTCCCTCTCGTGGGCCGCATAGCCAGCGCCCGCTGGCCCACCGTCGATAGTTCCAGCCGCTGGCCTGATGCCCGGGACCGAGGACCTGACTGGCCCCATTCACGATCATGATGGGCCAGACCAGCTCCTCTCGTCGAGAAAGGAGAGACCTACCCTGAGAAGAAGACCCGACTTTACCCACTGGACAGAGCGCTTGCTCGATCTACTCTTTCCGCCACGCTGTGCCGGCTGCGCCAGCAGTGGCAGCCTTCTCTGTCCTGCTTGCCTGCAGGCGATCGCCCGCCTCCAAGAGCAGCGCTGCTTGCGTTGTGCTCTGCCATGTCACGGCTCCCCCTGCCGACGTTGCCGCTTCTCTGGCGCCAGCCTGTTCGCCCTCCAGGCCGTTGCCCTTTACGAGGAACCGCTGCGCTCCTGCATCCACCACCTGAAATATCAGGGTCTCACACGGCTGGCTCAGCCTCTAGGAAGCATGCTGGCCTCGTGCTACCGCCGCTACCACCTGCGAGCCGACCTCGTGGTGGCTGTCCCGTTGCACCCTGAGCGCGAGCGCCAGCGTGGCTACAACCATGCCCGCCTGCTGGCAGACGTTTGTGCGCACGAGCTGGGGCTTCCTTGCGCCCATTCGTTGCTACAGCGTGTACGAGTCACCGCCGCGCAGGCTGGCCTCTCCACCAGCGAGCGTCGGCAGAACGTGGTTGGCGCCTTCTACTGTCAGCCCCAAGAGAGAGACCTCTCGCTGCCAGGGAGCACTGTCCTGCTGATCGACGACGTCTGCACGACAGGGGCAACGCTGGAGGCCTGCGCTACCGCGCTTCTTCAAAGAGGAACGGGCATGGTCCAGGCCCTCGTCCTGGCTATCCCTGGTTAGGCTGGCCAGGAATGGTAACCACGATGGCCCCCGGGTTCTCGACGCCCGTTGGTCCGACAGAGAAGATCGCGTAGGCGATGCCTTTCATCGAATGGAGATTCTGACGCGCAAGCGCGGAGCTGTCAGTGTAGGAGGTCCCTTTCACGGTCGCTAGCAGGTGAAACTGCTGGTCGACATCAGAAATCTGCCGATAGACTTCGTAGGTCACCGCGTGCTGACCGACCTGCCAGGTCAGGACAATCGCCCCATTCGGGTCCAGATGATAGCTCCCGTTTCGGGGAGCAGCCGGAATCTCCGTCGGCGTAATCCATCTGATGCGCGTGACGAAGGTGACAACGACATCGCTGGCATTGGCGTTGATGAATGCCGAAGGGTTATAGTACTGCTCGTAGTGTACGGTTAATTGCTCCTTGAGCAAGGTCCCCTCAAAGGCAATGGAGACAGTACCAGCCTGCGAGTCAACACTTTGGCTATAGGTGATCTGCACTCCCCCATTGGCCGCGACTCCAAGATGGGCACTAACGGGCGAGACCCCAGGGCTGTAGACCTTCATCGTGCTGTTACTGTCAACGACGAAGAGTAGATGACGCAGCTCTTCGGTGATTTCATTGCGAACGGTCTGTTCGTCGAGAGGTGTGACATTACTGTCGCTGATAATCACACCTCGCGCAAGAGTGAATTGCAGAGGGAGAACGAGCACGAAGTTGCCTGGCACGTGCAGATCCGCATTGTCCCAGGCCGGAGCCGGAGGTACCGTGGCGTCAACACTGGCGCTGGCCGTGCTGGTCGCAGTTCCAGGCGCGGCGCCGCTGGCCTTCTGTGTGGCTGTCGTATTCACTTGCCCAGGAGCCGTGCCGCAGGCTGCCGTTACAAGCAGACAGCTAAGAGCTATACCTGCCATCACAAGCCTGAGCGCTCGCCAGCCAGGCGATTGGAAAAAGATCATCTGCTGCTCATATGATTTGTTCTGCATTCTTATTGGCTATGTTCCCTATCTGCTGCGCTAGAGAGGCGGGAGAAGGCAGCCTACGCCCAACGAACGGCCCAGGAACAGAGAGTACTATACCTGAGAGGCAGGCCTCTTGCCAGAGCAGGTAGTAGACAGCTACTAAGCAGGCTTGAACAGAAGAAGGTGGATGATCCCTTCTTCATGCATCCTCATACACAGCTTCAGCCTCTCGCGCGGACCCTGCGCTTACTATCTGCTCACAGGCTGCCTAGTAGCTGCCGTTGTTCCCGCCGATTCGCCCCCCTACAATAGGGGTACCACAGGTTCATCTTCGAGCCGTTTGCTTTTTTTCAGCAGCGTTTTCGTAACCGGTCACGTAAGCGGTTGCGGAAAGGCGGGCAGGAGCAGGCAAACGGGGCGAAGGAGCAGAGAGGTTCGCTAGCTTCACAAGAGGGCGCAAGGAGGTGAGAGCGAGCAGGTATGCTGCTCGGAGCTTTTCCGAAGGGAACGGCCCTGCCCTCGTCCAGGAGAACGAGCAGAAGGCAGCGATGCACACCATATCTTGCGAGCAAGAGGGCAGCAAGAAGACCTGCCATTGAAGCTTTCCGACGCAGTCTGATAGCAAGGAGGTTAGTGTGAATCGTAAAAGGATTTTGCGCACCGCGTCGCTGGCGCTGGTGATGCTCGCCCTGTTAGCTGGAGGAGTACTTGGCCTGCAGCAGCTAGCAGTTACCCGGGCAGCCAACCAGAGTGCCAGTGCTGCCCAAGCCACATCGGTCTACACGCAACGCTTTCTGACGCTCTATAACGAGATCAAGAACCCGGCGAACGGCTACTTTAGCTCTCAGGGTATTCCCTACCATTCGGTAGAGACGCTGATTGTCGAGGCCCCTGACTACGGGCACGAGACAACCTCCGAGACTTTCAGTTTCTGGATCTGGCTGGAGGCGACCTACGGCGAGGTGACGGGCAACTGGCAGCCTTTCATCAACGCCTGGCAGACTATGGACACGTACATGATTCCTGCGCATGCTGACCAGCCGACCAACAGCGGCTACAACCCTAGCAGCCCGGCCCAGTATGCGCCGGAGTCTCCCAATATCACCGACTATCCAACCCAGCTCGATTCGAGCGTATCAGTTGGACAAGATCCGCTTTTCAACGAACTGCAGCAGACCTACGGCACGCCTGATATCTACGGCATGCCCTGGCTTCTCGATACCGACAACTGGTACGGCTACGGCCATTGTGGCGATGGCACGACCAAGCCTTCTTTCATCAACTCCTACCAGCGTGGCTCATCGGAGTCGGTCTGGAAGACGGTCGTGCATCCCGAGTGCGAGACCTTCACCTGGGGGAGGAACGACGGCACCGGCTTCCTGAGCCTCTTCAACAAGCCTGCCTCTGGTGGCAGCTACCAGCAGCAGTGGCGCTACACTGACGCCCCTGACGCCGATGCGCGTACCGTTCAGGCCGCCTACTGGGCCTATACGTGGGCCAGCGCTCAGGGTCAGGCCAGCGCAATCTCCGCGCAGATCGCCGAGGCTGCCAAGATGGGCGACTATCTGCGCTACAGCCTGTTCGATAAGTACTTTAAGACGATGGGCTGCCAGAGTCCGAGCTGTCCGGCAGGCTCTGGCAAGAACAGCGCTACCTATCTGCTTGGCTGGTACTATGCCTGGGGCGGCGCCCTGCCTTCTGCAGGTAACTGGGCCTGGCGCATCGGCTCCAGCTCTGCCCACCAGGGCTATCAGAACCCCCTGGCCGCCTGGGCTTTAAGCAACGTGCCCGCCCTCGAGCCAAAGTCTCCGACCGCGCCGAGCGACTGGGCGACGAGCCTGCAGCGTCAGCTGCAATTCTACCAGTGGCTCCAGTCCGCCGAAGGCGCTATTGCCGGCGGGGCCACTAATAGCTGGGACGGTCACTACGGAACCCCACCAGCCGGTGATCCAACTTTCTACGGCATGGCCTACGACTGGGAGCCAGTCTATCATGATCCTCCCAGCAATAACTGGTTTGGCTTCCAGGCCTGGTCGATGGAGCGCGTGGCCGAGTACTACTATGTAACCGGCAATGCGACCGCCAAGTCGATCCTCGATAAGTGGGTCGCCTGGGCCAAGTCGGTGACAACGGTCAACTCGAACGGCACTTACTCGATCCCCTCCACCCTCAACTGGAGCGGCCAGCCCTCACAAAACTGGACGGCGAACTCGACGCCTGTGACCAATACCAATCTGCACGTGACGGTGGTCGATACGACCACGGACGTGGGCGTGACAGCAGCGCTGGCCAAGACGCTGCTCTTCTACGCCGCGAAGTCGGGCGATACCTCTTCGCGTACGTTGGCGCAGACGCTGCTCGACGATATGTGGAACAACTATTCGGATAGCATCGGCGTCTCTAATCCTGAGACCCGCACCGACTATAACCAGTTCAATGACTCTGTGTCTATCCCCTCGGGCTGGACCGGTAAGAACGCCCAGGGCGCAACCCTGAACTCGTCAACAACCTTCCTGACCGAGCGTCCGAAGTATACACAAGACCCGAACTGGTCCAAGGTGCAGGCTTATCTGAATGGCGGCCCGGCTCCCACGTTCAACTACCATCGCTTCTGGGCCCAGGCCGATATCGCGATGGCAATGGCCGACGTCGATATCCTCTTCCCGCCCTCATCTTCCGGGACGCCGACCCCCACGGCTACGGCCACCAGCACGCCGGGTGTGACGCCAACGGCGACCTCCACCCCGCGGCCTACTGTAACACCCACTGCCACCCCGACGGCGACTGCGACCAGCACACCGACTCCAACGCCAACGCCGCGACCCACTGTCACACCGACTCCAACGCCCAGCCCGACCCCGAGCCCGACGCCTACAGCGGGCCTAAGCTGTCGGGTGCAGTACGTGATCACGGGCCAGTGGCCGGGAGGCTTTGGGGCGATGATCACCATCACGAATACGGGGACGACGACGATCAACGGCTGGACGTTGAAGTTTACGTTCGCGAATGGGCAGACGGTGACGCAGGGGTGGAATGGGAGCTTTAGCCAGTCGGGCAGCACGGTGACGGTGACGAACCTGTCCTACAACGGGACGATTCCGCCGGGGACGACGCTGAGCAATGCGCCGGGCTTCAACGGGACATGGACAGGGACGAACACGGCACCGACGAGCTTTACGCTCAACGGCGTGACCTGTAGCACCAGTTGAGCCACGATTGTATGAGTCTGCGTGAGGCAAGGACCAGCGAAGGCGGCGGAGCACTCCGCCGCCTTCATCCCTTTTTAAGGTCAACAATTTATCCAGGATAAGAGGAGTTCAGTGCATGATGGGAGAACAGCACACACCGCCTTACACATCCTACGTATCTCAGACCTCTTCTCCTCTGCCAGATATCAGACCGCCCATCGAGAACAAGAAGGAGCCACCGCGCGGCCTGCCAGGCCGTGTCAAGCTTCTCACCATCTTGCTGCTGATGGTCTGTCTTCTCGCTGGCGGCACCTTTTTCCTGCTACAGAGCTGGCATGGATCGGGTCCCGCCTCTGGCGGGCCAAATTCAGCCCAAGCGCCAGCCAGGCCGTGGTGCGCCTCACCACAAGGGCTGTCCACCAACTTCACAGGCTTTGGCATTACAGGCCTCTCCTCTCATGATGTCTGGAGCATTGGCGCAGGCATTATGCACTGGGACGGCAGAAAGTGGAACGTGTCTTTCCGACCGCTCTCGGCCCAGCTTGTGTTACGCAATATTGTCGAGATCGCGCCAGATAATATTTGGGCTGTGGGCGAGCAGCTGACGAACGGCCTTGCTTCCCACCCCTTTACGGTCCACTACGATGGCAAGAACTGGAGCGTCCTCAGCGCTCCCGATGGCGCGCCCGGCGGCAAGAATACCCTGGTGGCTGTCTCGGGAACTGCCAGCGATAACGTTTGGGCTGTGGGTTTCCAGGTGCCTACCCGGGGACCGCTCAGCTCGCTGATCGAGCACTGGGACGGCAAGCACTGGACCATTGTTAAGCATCCCGAGCCAGTGAGTGGCCTGCAGTTCACAAGCATCAAGGCTTTGGCGAGCAACGATGTCTGGGCCGTAGGCTATGGTAGCGTGCTCCGCGACGGCAAGGGCGTGAATCAGCCAGTGATCGAGCACTGGAACGGCCAAAGCTGGAATCCGGTGGCCAGCCCCGACCTGACTCCTTCCGGGGGCGGCACGCTCTACGCTATCGATGGGACCAACAGCAGCAACCTGTGGGCGGTGGGCAGCGCCAGTAACCGGTTGCTGAGCGAGCACTGGGATGGCCAGAACTGGAAGATCATTGACACCCCAGCCGTGTCCCCTGACAGCAGCAACTGGCTAGCCAGTGTGGCCGTCAGCAGCTCTGGCAGCGTCTGGGTGGTCGGGCGCGTCCGTGATGGCAGCAACACCTTCCAGCCTTTCCTTGGTCACTGGGATGGCCATCAGTGGCAAATGCTTCAGGATACGGCGGACAACGCCGGCGAACTTGATCAGATCGCCCAGATCGATGGGCAGTACTGGATTGTAGGCATCCCCCGTAGTAGCGGCGGTCATGCTTTCATCCACGTGCTCTGTCCCTGACTTACCAGCCTTCTGATCCTCCGCCAGCGCCAATTCTGCCGAAAGACTGTACAGAGAAAGAAAAGCCAGGCTTCCTACTCCGCTACAGAGAGTAGGAGGCCAACCCAACCTAACCTAACCCAACCTAACCCCATAGCTGCCCCCAAAGGAAGAGGAGCATGTAAACGGGTTGAGACAAGAGACAAAAGAAAGGGGAAGAGAGCCAAAGGCTGACTCTTCCCCTTCCTCGCAGCTAGAGGCGACGGGATAGAAGAGAGGAGGTGTATCTGCCCTCGTCCTCACCACGCGCTAGAGACGGCGCTCACTCGATCAGTCTACAGACCTGCTGACCGGCTCTGCGCGCTCCCAGCGGTGCTTCTCTTCTCTTCCCAGCAGATAGCAGACAAGCCTGAAGCAGCCAGCTCACCCGGTCAGGAGGTACTGCAAGTCACGCCGTTGAGCGTAAAGCTCGTCGGTGCCGTGTTCGTCCCTGTCCATGTCCCGTTGAAGCCCGGCGCATTGCTCAGCGTCGTCCCCGGCGGAATCGTCCCGTTGTAGGACAGGTTCGTCACCGTCACCGTGCTGCCCGACTGGCTAAAGCTCCCATTCCACCCCTGCGTCACCGTCTGCCCGTTCGCGAACGTAAACTTCAACGTCCAGCCGTTGATCGTCGTCGTCCCCGTATTCGTGATGGTGATCACTGCTCCAAAGCCCCCCGGCCACTGGCCCGTGATCGCATACTGCACCCGACAGCTAGCACCCGCCACCGGCGAGGGACTGGGTGTCGGGCTCGGGGTCGGGCTGGGCGTTGGAGTCGGTGTGACAGTGGGTCGCGGCGTTGGCGTTGGAGTCGGTGTGCTGGTCGCAGTCGCCGTCGGGGTGACAGTGGGTGCCGCTGTCGCCGTGGCCGTGGGTACGGGCGTCGGCGTTGGCGCAGCGCCATTCGGCTGCGTTCCCCAGACCTGGGTATTCCCATCAAAGACCACAATGTTGGTCACCTTCACCGGCGTCGCGCCGGCAGGCGTGGCCACGCCTTGATATGACCAGTCATTGGTCGGGTCCCAGGCCCCAGAGCTGGTAATGCGGAACTGGACCTGCTTCTGATAGTTACTCTGCCCGCCGGGATAGATCAACACGCCAGCACAGCTCACTGTCACATAGTAAATGTTGCCCGAGTACTGCGTCGGACCCGAGAGCTGGTTACCGCACTCGGTATAGTTCATGTTCAGCGTGAGCATGCTCGGCGTCACGCCCGGCTCCAGCGTAAAGTAGTAGCGCAGTGAGAGGTTACTGGTCACACGCGCCGGCCAGCCGGTCTTGTTAATGAAAATGGCCTTGATCTCGGTAAAGTTGCTGCCCGAAGCGTTGACCGCCGCCGTCACATAGATCTCATCATCATCCTTGGGCTTATCAGGGAAGGAAGAGACCGGGCTGCCCCCGTACTCCTGATAGAGGCGAGCCAGCGCTCCCACGAGCGCGGCATTGTAGTCATCGGCAGGCTCATTGGTCTGATAGTTCTGGCGATTATCGCTGAACTGATCATCCGCCGAACTGGGGCCGCCGACCATCGCCCCGTAGAGGATATGACGCTCGTAGGTCGGATTGTTAATATCGTTCGTCCACGAATCGTGCGCCTCGCGATGGTGAGGCGTTTGTGGATAGCAGGAGCCGAATCCTACGATGTAGCTACAATTGCGAGGATTAGCGCCCAGAATGTAGTTGATCTGCTGGACAGCGAAATCGTGATAGCGAGCATAGAGCGGATTGCTGGAGCCAAGATAGTCGGCATAGACCAGGGCCAGGAAGGCCGTATTGGCCGCATAGCGTAGCGAGCCCCAGCTATCGAGGAAAGCCTCACCGCCCGGCGAGTAAGTCACCCGCGAGCCGTTGACGCCGACTGTCCACCAGTCCAGAAAGCGCTGAGCATCGTCCTTATACTGCTGCTGGCCCGTGATTTCAGCCAGCAGGACATAGCAGCCATAGGAAACATCATCCCAGCCGATCGTCCACCGATAGGAGTGGACGTTTGTCTGCGACTGATAGCTGAGGTTGTTGTAATAATTCTCGGCCTTGGTGAGATAGCTGCTATCGTTAGTAGCCAGATAGAGCCAGATGGCCCCCCAGACCAGCTCGTCATTATAGCCACTATACGAGGTATAGTAGCCGCTGGCGGCAGTAATACAGGCATCGTACTTGCCGCGGTAGGTATCGGCAAAGGTATAGAGCTGCTTGGCATGAGTCAGCAGCGTGCTGGCATAGGAGGGATCGGTCGGCTGGAAAACGATCGAGGCGGCAGCCATCGCAGCAGCGGTTTCGCCGGCCAGATCAGAACCAGGACAGCTCGGATCAATCTTGTAGGCGGGGCGGGCCATCTGCATAACCTCAGCCGGTCCCCAGAAAGCATGGTCGGCACTGGGGTCGCCTACCTGTCCATAGAGCACATTAGGCGAAGGATGGGCCTTAATAAAGTAGTCCGTGGCCCAGCGAATATTGTTGAGGATGTAAGGGAGCTGCCCATCCTGGACGAAGGCATTGCGGTACTGAATGACTCCCCAGGAGAGCACGGTCACTGTGTAAGCCATCGGCAGGCCGAACTTGACGTGGTCGCCGGCGTCATACCAGCCACCGGTCAGATCGAGGCCGACATCGGAGCCATCTTTAGTAGCCGAATCGCCGATCCAGGGGACACGGTTCCAGGACGGTTTTGGACCAGAGGATTGCTCCTCATAAAAGTAAATGGCTTTCTGCAACGCCTCACCATAGTTAAAGGCCGGCGCCGCGCGCACTGAGGTGGGACGATGGAAAGGGCCGATCAGACAGGTCGTCAACAGAAGCAAGACCCCCAGCATGACCAGCACCGCCGCTGAGAGCGTGAGCCTGCTCCTGAACGGTACCCCCAGGTGGAAGATGTTCATGGGGCCTCCAATTCCTTTCCTCAAGACACGCACTGTAGCCCTCCCTCCCTTCCTGTTCTCAAGCCAGCGGGGAAGCGAAATCCCTCTTCGGGCTGGTGGAAAAATACTCTATCCCAGTTGCCCAGTACCCACAAGAACACCCGCTAGACAGTCACTAGGCACCTGACGGGCAGCGGAGAGCGAGAGCCACCCCAGCCGCCTCGCACTCCGCCGCGCTCACCAAGGCGCCTGGACAATCTCTTTTGCTCAACTGAAGTACAGTGGTCGGGCTGGCTGCCGGGAGCCAGCCAGCGCGCGAGGTTCAGGGACATTAACCAGGCGCGCGAACGAGCAGTCTCAGCTGGCTAGTCCTGCCAGAGCACAATCTGCGTGTAGGTGGTGCCCGAAGATGGGATCATGAAGGTAAAGGAGAGATGGCCCTGCTGACCAGGGTTGCTCACAATGTAGGTGATGACCTCAAACGGCTGCCCCGGGGTACAGCTGCCACCAGGAGGATTGAAACGCACAGGGAGATCACGGCTGCTGGCTTGCCAGGAGAGCTTACCAGCCTGGCCAGTGAAAGGCCACAGCGTTAGAGTGCAACGATAACCAAGGGCCTCAAGGACGCAGTCGCGTGGCGTCAGTCTATCCGGGGTGACCGTAATCATGAGAGCCGCAGAGGCCGCAGCGGCGGTCGGCGAGGCCTGGACCAGAGCCGTGGGGGAGGAAGTGGGCTGCGGGGACTGAGACGCCTTTGCAGTGGGAGCCGCCGTCGCAGTGGGAGTAGAGAGCGTTGTCCTCTCCGCCGGCGAGGAAGAGGCGGGGACCGTGGCAATAGTACGGGCATCCTGCCCTGAGCCAGCAAGGCGAGGTGAGGAAAGAACAGTAGGCTGGAGCTGGCCTAATGAGAGCCCACAGAGGACTACCGCAGCTACCATCATCAGCACCAGGAGGAAACCTAGACTTCTCCCATAGCCAAAGCGCCGAATAGCCCCGACTGGCTTCTCAGAGGCTCCAGATCCGGCCCCTGGAACCGAGACGGCAGACGCTGGCTGCTGGTGCGACTGCGACACCGAGGGCTCGGCTACCGCACCAGCCGAGGAAGATGGGGGCGGCGACGAGGAGGTGAGCAGTCCATGCTGCCGCAACCACTCGCGCAGAACAGCAGCATTCATGTGCCCAACTTGCTCGAAGGCAGTCAGACTGGCTTCCCCCGAGCGCTGGGCCTGCGCCCGTTGACCTTGCAACACCCGTACATAGGCCTCCTCCCAGAGAAGATGCGCCTGCACATCATGCACCGCACTCTGCAAAATATAGGCAAAGGTGTCCGTGCGTTGCTGCCATGACGGCGCTTGGGGCGGCATTGCTCCCCAGGGAAGCGTATGGCCGTTCTCCCCTACCTCCGTCCCTACCATCGCCGGCGCCATTGCCGCTACTCCTCCCTCCCCAGACTGCTCCTTGCCACTGTCGAGCAGCCCTAGCTCCTCGGCGTTCTTGCCAAAGAGCTGACAGAGCTTCTCGCGAAAGTAGGGGGTCGGGGAAAATAATCCTCGCTCCCAACGGCTCACTGTGGTGGCATCGGTACCAATCTGCTCCGCAACTTTGGCCTGGGACCAACCTCGTAGTTCGCGTGCCTGCCTAAGGCGACGATTTGGGGTCGGCATGCGTGTCTCCTCCAAAGACCTCGCAGCATTGGCTGATCTGCTGAGAGCATCCTGCTCTGCAGTCCTGTGACGGCCTTTGCTTGCTAATCGCAACCTCACAGCATCCCGTTGCTCTCGGCATTGCCTACTCTCTCGATTGTACACTCCCAACCCACCCTTGCACCGTACAATGAGAGAGGCTTCCTAACAATGCAGATCGCAACAGTTTCATTCGTTATGTAACCGATTACGGAACCGTTTACGATTGCTATTGTAGCATTACCGTCCGCCAGTAGCAACCTCTAGCCGCGCCAATGAATCCCAATTGTATATTCATACATTTCAATCATCTTGATCCCGACCCTCTGCCGCTTCCCGAACAGGAGGCGCTCCTGCTGCCCATCTGCCTATTACCTGCTCAGCCCTTGCTCTTGTGGTATCGCTCCCGGGAGCGATACCATCACGAATAGTAGCCGGAGCAGCAAGGTTCCCCATGTCTGTGTCGACTGAGCGCTCAGCCTGTTTCTTCATGACTACCGCTGCAAAGGAGTGCTTGCTATGGTAGAACACGTTTCACCTCCCCGCAAGTGGTCCAGATGGCCCTGGTGGACTAGAGGGGTTGGCTGGACCCGCCAGGCCGTGCCTCTGCTGGCCCTTTGTGTCATCCTTCTGCCCACCATTATTCTGACCAGTCTCCACTCGCGCGCAGCCGGGGCCGCTCCGGCTGCCAGCCAGTCCTATACCTGGCAAAATGTGGTGACGGGCGGTGGGGGCGGCTTTGTCGTCGACGTGGTGTTTAATCCCAAACAGAAGGATCTGATCTACGCGCGCACAGACATCGGCGGAGCCTATCGCTGGAATCCTGCAACTGGTACCTGGACGCAACTGATGGCCTGGGTGACTCCTGACAACTGGAACATGGCCGGCGTCGAGAGCATCGCCACCGATCCCGTCCAGCCCAACCGCCTCTACATTGCTGCCGGCCTGTACACCAATAGCTGGACCAACCAGAACGGGGTCATCCTGCGCTCGACCGACTACGGCAATACCTTCCAGATCACGCCAATGCCTTTTAAGATGGGGGGCAATATGCCCGGGCGCGGCATGAGCGAGCGCCTGGCGATTGATCCCAATGACGACGCCATCCTCTACTTTGGTGCCCGCAGTGGCAACGGCCTCTGGCGCAGCACCGACTACGGGGTGACCTGGAGCAAGGTGACGAACTTCCCCGACACTGGCCCCTTTGCAGAGAACCCCAACGATTCGAGCGGCTATCTCAGCGACCCGGTGGGGGTCGTCTGGGTGACCTTCGACCCCTCGACCGGTACCTCGGGCAGCCCTACCAAGACCATCTATGTCGGTGTCGCCGATAACCGCAGCGGCGCTTACAACATCTATCGCAGCACCGACGCGGGCGCAACCTGGTCCCCGATCCCGGGCGAGCCGACCTGCAGCGTCAGTGGTACGACGGTGACCTGCACTGGCGGGGCCACCTGGAGTACGACCAGCGACGCCTCTACTGGCTATCTCCCCCACCAGGGCAAGGTCGATTCGCAGGGAACGCTCTACGTGACCTACAGCGATTGGGAAGGCCCCTACAATGGGAGTCGCGGCGATGTCTGGAAGTTTACGCCCAGCACGGGCACCTGGACAAAGATCAGTCCCGTGCCCGGCTCCGATAGTTCCAACGACTACTTTGGCTACGGCGGTCTGGCTGTCGACTGGCAGCATCCCGGCACGATCGTGGTAGCCAGCGTCAATTCCTGGTGGCCCGACGCTCAGCTCTTCCGCACCACTAATGGCGGCGCTAGCTGGGAACCGATCTGGAGCTGGGCCAGCTATCCGAACCGCAATCTCTACTATACGATCGATGTCTCTAATGCCCCCTGGCTCGACTTCGGCAACAAAAACCCGGTGCCGCCAGTACCAGCGGTGAAGCTGGGCTGGATGATCGAGGGCATGAACATCGACCCTTTCAATCCGAATCGTCTGATGTATGGCACCGGCGCTACACTCTACGCGACCAATAATCTGACCGCCTGGGATAACTATCAGAATGGTGGCATTGTCAATTTCAAGAGTACTGCGCTGGGCATCGAGGAGGAGTATGTTTCTGATTTAGTGAGTCCGCCGGCCAACGCTCACCTCTATAGCACGATGGCCGACGTGAGCGGCTTCCGCCACGATGATCTGACGAAGTCGCCCCCGGAAATGTACTACATCCCTTACGCTGGCTCATATGCCGCCATTGACTACGCCGAGCTGAACCCGAACTTTATGGTGCGTGTTGGCTATGGCAATCCAAGCGCCAGCCCGCCGGTGACGAGCACGGCTTTCAGCTACGATGGTGGCGCTACCTGGTTCGCCGGGAACAAGGATATCTCCGGCGTCTCTCAGAATGGCGGTACTGTGGCCGCCGCCGCTGACGCCAGTCGCGTGCTGTGGGCCCCAGTCAATGCCCCGGTCTCCTATTCGACCGATAATGGCAATAGCTGGGTGGCTTCGGCCAACGTCCCCCAGAATGCCGTTGTGGCTTCGGATCGTGTCAATGCGAAGAAGTTCTACGCCTACGGCCAGGGAAAGTTTTGGTACAGCACCGATGGCGGCGCGACCTTCACGGCATCAGCGGCCACGGGCCTGCCCCAGGCCGGCGATTCGGTGGTGGTGAAGGCTGTACCGGGCCGCGAGGGCGATGTTTGGGTGGCCGGCGGCAATGCTGGGACCAGTGACTACGGCCTCTGGCATTCGACTGATGGCGGCCAAACTTTTACGAAGCTGACCAGTCTGGCCGGCGCCGATAAGATCGGGTTCGGGATGGCCGCCCCTGGCCAGAGCTACCCGGCCCTCTACATCAGTGGGATCGTCGGCAGTGTGCGCGGCATCTTCCGCTCCGACGATGGCGGCAATAGCTGGGTGCTGATTAACGATAGCCAGCATCAGTATGGGAACATCACGACGATCACAGGTGATCCGCGGATCTACGGTCGCGTCTACCTCGGCACGAATGGCTTCGGCATTGTCTACGGGGATATCGCTGGGGCCGCGACGACCCCCACTCCAACAACGGCAGTGACCGCGACTCCTACTCCAACCGCGGCTGTTACTCCGACACCAACCAGTACACCGACTCCTACACCAACGCCGCGCCCAACAGTGACGCCCACACCTACGGCAGCGGCTACTCCAACGCCCACACCTACACCGACTTCGACTCCGACAGCCGGGCTGAAGTGCAGCGTCCATTACGCCGTGAATCAATGGCCAGGTGGCTTCACGGCCAATCTGACGGTGACCAACACCGGGTCGACGACGATTAATGGCTGGACGTTGACCTTTACTTTCCCTGGCAACCAGACAGTGACTCAGGGCTGGAACGGGGTCTTCTCGCAGCAGGGAAGCCAGGTGACGATCACCAACGCCAGCTACAATGGATCGATCGCGCCAGGCTCGTCGGTCTATCCAGGCTTCAATGGGACCTGGAGCGGCAGTAATCCATCGCCGACCGCCTTCTATCTGAACGGCACTGCCTGTACGATCGTCTAGCGCCTCCGCTTCTTCATTAAATGGCCGGTCCTGTTGCGGTCTCCGCCGCACGGACTCCCACCCTCCCAACGGAGCAGGCTCCCGCTTGAGTCTGCTCCGTCTTTTTCGCCCCTGGCTTGTGCTCGCAGGCTGATGTGACGCTAAGGCTGCTGGCGACGCTCAATTACGAGCAGCCCTCCAAGCAGGTCCTCGCACCAGTAGACCGCCTCCTCCTCCAGTTGCTCCAGACACCATTTCCCCCAAAACTGGAGTTTAGCGGGTGAGAAGACTTGACGATGCCCATAGCAAGCCTGAGCTTGCTCCTCATAGGGAACGGCAATGAGGAGGCGACGACGGGTGACCTTGAGCAGCTGGCTCAAGGCCAGTGGCAGCTCGCTCTCTTCCAGATGCTCCAGGAGGTGGATGGCCGTGACGGTATCAAACTGTCCCAGGCGCAGAAAGGCCGGCTGGCAGAGGTCCTGCTGCTCAAGGCGTAGCTGAGTGGCCAGTCCCAGCGTTTCAGCCAGGAGCGCTGATAAGCGCAGCGCCTCGGCCCGCCGATCAACGGCGACAATGGACCCCGGCAAGCAGTGACCGCCTTTGGCGACGAGCAGTGGCCAGTAGGCACAGGCACAGCCGACATCAAGCAGGCTCTTCCCACATAGCAGAGAGTGCAGGCGGCGATAGATGGCAGCAAAGGCAGCAATGGTCTCGCTTCCCTCGTTGTTCTCGATGCTGGTCGCGAGACTCGCGGGACTTTGAGCGATCCGCTCGCTCAGCTGAGTGAAGGTGTTCAGGGCAAAGAGGCGCCAGGCTCGTAAGGGCGCTGTTGGTTCAAAGGAGACAATGAGGGCGTTCAGGACAGCACTAAAGTCGGCTTCGCTCTGCAGCCAGCCACTCCTCACCAACTCCTGTTGAAGATAGTCAACGAGCCGATTATCGCTCTCCTGCTCACTCAGCCAATGGGCCAGGAGCCGCTCCTCCAGTACAGGCTCCTCTGCCGCCTTCGCCCGCCGGGCAAGCAGAAAATGGGACGTTCGCCGAATGCTCCAGCCCTGGCGTAATAGCTGGCGTACAAGTAGCTCTCGCTCATATTCGTCAGCCAGAGCAAGGACGCGCACATTCCCCGCTTTGATGGCCCGGAGACGACGCGCTCTCCCGTCTGACCGGCGCTCTCCCTCAGCTCTCTCGCTGGCCTTCTCGATGATTCCCCTCCCTCCTTGCATGCTCAGCTCACCCCAATGCCTCCTCCGATGTTGTCGCTCAGAGGCTGTCTGCTGGGCTGCAGGCCGCAAGGCAATTGATTCTTTCTAGAGAGTAATATCAGTTTAACTACTACAGTAGATCTTTGAAGATCAAGCAGAGATGGACTTGATTGACTCACGGGAGTCTGGTATACTTATCACATACTATCACAGATCCTCAGTACTCTGCTTCCAGAGCGAAGCACCGGGCACTGAGAGCCTCAGCACGGGCCACTGAGGCTTGCGCTGCAGCGTACGTGTGCCAAGCCCGGGTCAGGCATAGGTACTTCCTCCCACCCTTCTGAAGCTTTTGACGTGATCAAGGGCAGAGTTCTGTCACTGCCCAGCGGGTCGCCAGGCCAAGAAGGGAGGTGAAGGAAAGCTTCTTGACCTGGCGCCGATGCACCTGTGCGGCTGGTAGACCGGTTCTGACGCCTGGCAAGCAGCCTGGGGCCCGTCTCTCTCCTTCACTGCATCAATCTGGCTGAGCACAGGCCAGAGGAGGGCCTTGCTGATCGAGGAAGCAGTCAACTGTGAGTCGAATCGTCTGACACTCTGCCGTGCTGCCACAGACTGGCATACTCTGCCTGCGTCCATCGCTGAGCAGCGTCGGCTCCTGCCCTCGGTCAGCTCAGCCGAAGAGCCGCTATTTCCCTTCAGGTTCGTACTGACTGATAGTCATGAGCAACCGATCAACCGGTAACGGTGAGCAAGCAGGTCTGGCGTCGCAGCCAGATGAGCAGAGCAAGGCTGCTAGTAGGCAAGACTAGTGGCCAGAAAGGATGAGCTTATGGCGACCGCAACCTCGACGACGCAGGTACGCAATCGCTGGATCATTGTCATCGCAGCCATTGTGATGCAGCTCGCGCTCGGCTCTGTCTACGCCTGGAGCGTCTTCTCCTCCCAGTTGCAAAAACTCTATGGCTGGGATAACACGCAGGCAACGCTGCCTTTTACGATCGCCATCCTCGTTCTTGGTATTGCCGCGGCCATCGGCGGCTTCTGGATGGACCGCGTTGGGCCGCGCATTGTAGGAACAACCGCGGCTGTCTGCTACGGCTTAGGTGTCTTTTTGGCTGGTTTCACCGGCAATCAGCTCGCACTCCTCTGCCTGGCCTACGGGGTCCTTGGGGGTCTGGGCATGGGTCTTGGCTATATTGTGCCTGTGGCGACCCTGGTCAAGTGGTTCCCCGATAAGCGTGGCATGGTGACCGGTCTGGCCGTCTTCGGCTTTGGCGGCGGAGCGGTGATTGTCTCGCAGGTAGGGCCGCTGCTGATGAGCGCCTATGGTGGAGGGGTTCAGGCCCGCGGCATTGGTCCGGCCTTCATGACCCTCGGCATCATCTACCTGATCCTGATTGGTCTCGCCTCCCAGTTCTACGCCAATCCCCCGGCGGGCTACCGTCCTGCTGGCTGGACTCCGAGTGCTCAGGTCATCGCCCAGCGGGCCACCCGCGATCTTACTCCGGGCGAGGCGCTGACGCGCTGGCAATGGTATGCGCTCTGGGGCATTCTGGCCCTCAACGTGACCGCCGGCATCGCCATGATCTCTCAAGCCAAACAGATTGCCCTTGGCGGCGGGGCCCCTGATGCTCTGGCCACGCTCTTTGTCAGCCTCATCTCTATCTTCAATGCCTGTGGGCGCTTTGTCTGGGCCTGGCTCTCGGATCTCATCGGGCGTCGCCAGGTTTTTATGATTATGTTCGCCCTGCAGGTGGTGCTCTTTCTGCTGATGGCGGTCTTCGTCAAGTCGTTCGCCATCATCCTGGTGCCAGCCTTGCTGGTGGCCCTCTGCTATGGCGGCGGCTTCGGCACCATGCCAGCCTTCACGGCGGACTACTTCGGTCCGAAAAATTCCGGCTCGATCTACGGTCTGATGCTGACCGCCTGGAGCGCCGGCGGCGTGCTCGGGCCGATCCTGATCGCCCAGGTCAAGGATCGCACCGGTGGCTACGTCGTGGCCCTGGTGGCTCTGGCCATCATCATGGTTCTGAGCTTCCTGCTGCCACTCCTCACGCGCCCGCCGCGCATCGAGGTCGAGGCCACGGGTGAGGCCGCTCCAGCATAAGCGAGTTGGACCCGTCAGCCAGGGTACAGGCCAGCCTGCCGCCAAAGCCCGAAGCCAGAGCGGCTGGTCTGTGCCCCTGTCAGCGAAGGAGAGCGTTCCATCTCTCCTGCCTCTCCTTCCTTGTATAGACTTCAATCATTGGCAGTATGGGAGCGTCACGACGCTTCAAGAAGAGAAAGGGCGAGGCTATGGCTGCAAGCAAACCCATTGCACCGCATCTGTGGGCCAGTTGGAAGCCCTTCGGCCTGGGCGAGCGCAAGCCTCATCACTTTACGGAGATCGCGCGCACCATCTGGCAGAATCGGCGCCATCCACTCTACGCCTGGCGCATTCTGACGCGCGGCTGCTGCGATGGCTGCGCCCTCGGCACCTACGGCATGCATGACTGGACGATGGACGGCATCCATCTGTGCACCATCCGTCTTAATCTACTGCAGCTGAATACAATGGAAGCGATGCCCTGGGAGCGGCTAACTAACGATTTAGAGAGCCTCAAGCAGCTCTCCAGTCCTCAGCTACGTCAGCTCGGTCGTCTTCCCTATCCAATGGTACGACGCCGCGGTGAAAGTGGCTTTCGGCGCGTCTCCTGGGACGAAGCGCTCGATCTGATCGCTGAACGTATCCGCGGCACCCGCCCGGATCGTCTGGCCTTCTATCTGACCTCGCGCGGCATCACCAACGAGGTCTACTATGTCGCCCAGAAGGTGGCCCGCTTCCTGGGCACCAATAATATCGATAATGCCGCCCGCGTCTGTCATTCCCCCAGCACAGTCGCCCTCAAGCAGACGTTGGGCGTTGGCGCCTCCTCGGTCTCCTACAAAGATTGGATCGGCACCGATCTGCTGATCCTGCTCGGCAGCGATATCGCCAATAACCAGCCGGTGACGACCAAATATCTCTACTACGCGAAAAAAGCCGGCACGCGCATCGTCGTGATCAATCCCTACAAGGAGCCGGGCCTGACGCGCTACTGGGTGCCCTCGGTCCCCGAGAGCGCCGTCATGGGCACCAGGCTGATGGACGACTTCTTCCAGGTTTCGACCGGCGGCGACATCGCCTTCCTCAACGGCACCCTGAAGTATCTGATCGAACAAGGCTGGGTCAATAACGACTTCATTGCCCGCCACACCGTGGGCTGGCCGGAGCTGCAGGCCGAGCTGGCTCAACAAGATTGGGAGACGCTAGAGCGCTACAGCGGCCTGTCGCGCGATGAGATGCGTCGCTTCGCCGAGTTAATTCACCAGGCGCGCAGCGGCATTCTCATCTGGAGCATGGGTCTGACCCAGCACACCTTCGGCGTCGACAACGTCAAGGCCGTAGTCAATCTGGCCCTTTCGCAGGGTTGGGTCGGCAAGGAGCACTGCGGCGTCGTACCCATCCGTGGTCACAGCGGCGTCCAGGGTGGAGCCGAGGTCGGCGCCGTGCCAGACCTGCTGCCAGGCGGAGCCTCCGTCAATAAGCCAGCCGATGTCGAGCGCTTCAGCCAGCTTTGGGGCTTCGAGGTGCCAGAAGGTACAGGGCTGCGCGCCGTTCAGATGATCGACGCCGCCTATGATGGTGATCTCGATGTGCTCTACTGCAGCGGCGGCAACTTCCTGGAGGTACTGCCTGATCCAGACTACGTGCGCCAGGCCCTGGAGCGCATCCCGATGCGCGTCCACCAGGATATCTTTGTGACCAGTCAGATGCTGGTTGATCCCGCGGATACAGTCGTGCTCTTGCCCGCCCAAACGCGCTATGAGCAGCCAGGAGGCGGGACTGAGACCAGCACAGAGCGGCGCATTATCTTTACGCCTGAGATACCCGGACTACGCATCGGCGAGGCGCGCTGCGAGTGGGAGATCTTCCAGGAGGTCGCCGCCCGCGTCTCTCCCGAGCGCCGCGAGCGCATCGTCTTCCCCAATGCTCAGGCAATCCGCGAGGAAATTGCGCGCGTGATGCCGCTCTACGCGGGTATCGAGCGTCTCCGTAAGCCGGGCGATCAGGTGCAGTATGGCGGGCGTGTCCTCTACCGCGATGGCCAGTTCAAAACTGCTGACGGCAAGGCCCATTTCTCCGTGCTGCGTCCGCCCGAGCTGAACCTGCCCGAGGGACGCTTTATGCTCTCAACCCGCCGCGGCAAGCAGTTCAACAGCCTGATCTATGGCAAAAAGGATACCATGAGCGGGGCCCCGCGCGACAGCCTCTTTATCTCTGCTGAGGATGCCGCCGCCCTGGGCCTGCATCACGGCGATCGCGTGCTGGTCAAGAGCGACAACGGCCAGAGCATGCCGTGCCGCATCTTCATCGACGAGATTAAGCCGCGCAACGTGCAAGCCTTCTGGCCGGAATGCAACGTCCTCCTTCGCCGGCGAGTCTGCGATACCGCCGCCGGCATGCCCGACTACAACGCGATTGTTGAGATCGTGCCTCTGACGACGCCTGCCCTGGCAACAGCGAGCAGCAGGAGCCACTAATCAGGCGCTGATCAGCCGCGATCTGATCACCCCGCCAAGCCCAGGCTAGCCAGTGCGCAAGAGAACAAGAGGGGCGGCTGCGGCCCGCAGAACAGGTCACAGCCGCCCGCCCTTCCTCCCGGGGACAGGGAGGCAAGTGCGAGAGCCTCGCGGCTCTCTTAGGAAAGGGAGCCAGGGTCGGGTACCGCGGTGCTCAAGGGGGTGAAATCTGCTCGCTGCACTCGCTCGCCCGCCGGCTCTCTCCCTGTGTCAGCATCGGTCAGCGATTAGCATACTCCCTGAGAATGTCGTTGAGCGGCTCTCGCTGGATACATTGCTCGAAGCGGAACGACTGGAGCAGGCGATCAAGCTCAGCCTCGCTCAGGCCAGCAAAGAGCGCAGCAAATTCCCCCAGCAGCGGCTCCGCCAACAGAATGTGGCGCACCAGCCGACGAATCAGCCAGCCCGCCCCAAACGGGAAAGGAGCATAGTCAGGGAACTCACGCGCAAAGGTCTCCTCCAGCGGCTGCATGATATGGCGGATCTGCGTATCCAATGTCCCCCAGGTATCGACGCCGAGACGGGCCTTCTTCTCCAGGAAAGGACGCAGCAGCTCGTTCCAGGGGGAGTCGGGCGCGGTATAGACCAGGCCCTGGAGACCGATATCCTTGTAGGTCCAGATGGACCAGCTCGCTCCATAGCGCTGGTAGATCTCCAGCTGATCGCGCAACAACTGATAGCGCATGGCATCGCTCTCTGGCTCGCCGCGGTAGACTGGGCCAAACTCGCCGATCCAGATCGGGCTGCCCTTCTCACGCATGAAGGCCGTGCGCTTCAGAAAGACCTCTTCAACAACGCTGGCATCAAAGTACTGGCCATCGGTATAACCCGGGTAGGGGCCTCCGTGGATGAAACCAGGCTCAGCATAGTCGTGGGCCGTAAAAACCGTATTGGGCCAGAGCTCCTGGAACATGTGAAAATCTTGTGAATAGTGGTTCCCATCGAAAAAGATGATATGGTGGGGATCGACCGCGCGAATGGCCTCGTAGAGGCGGCGATAGAAGGGCTCAATCAGCTCGCCTGTTGGATCGCCAGGCTCGTTCATTGGATTGTAGCCCGCTACCCAGGGATGGTCTCGATAATGGCTGGCAAGCGCCTGCCAGAGATGCACCGCTCGATCCTGGAAATGGCGATGCTTCCAGAACAGCGCCTTGTGCGTCGGATTATCGCTATGCCAGTCCTGGTTTTGGTAGCCCGGCAAAGCGTGCAGATCGAGAATGGTATAAATCCCCTGCTCCGCACAGAGATTGACCACCCGATCCAGATGCTGGAAGCCCTCTTCTTTGACGACAAAAGGCTCCATATCTGACTCAAAGTGCCGATAGTTGATCGGAATGCGCACCAGATTGAGCCCGAGCGAGGCAATGAAGCGCGCATCTTCTGGACCAAAGAAGTAGTCCAGGAAGCGGTCAAAGAAGAAGCGATAGCGCTCGGGGCCAAGCACCTTGTATAAGGCTTCACGCTGCGCCTCCTCATTGGCCGGATAGCCAGTAATGAAGTTCTCCATGTTCATCCAGCCACCCAGGCCGACGCCGCGTAAGATCACGGGCTGGCCCTCAGCGTTAACAATCTGTGACCCCTGCGTAGTGAGCATACCTGATGTCATCTTATCCTTTCTCGTTCTCATGGTTGTGACGAGCCGGGTTTTGCCAGCTCAGCTGTTCGCCTGTCCCTTTGCCTCGGCATTGCCTCCTCTGCCTCGCCTCCCTCTGCCTTGCCGGAGATCGTAGCCTCAGCGAGGAGGCGACTGCCAGCCTCCCCCGGCTCCAGGAGCGCAATGCTGCCCTGCAATCGCCGCTCCTTTGTCTGTCAGACGGCCTCAGCGGCTGAAACCGGCCAACAAGCCCGTCAGCAGCTGTCGTCTGCCGAAGATATAGAGCAAGAGCATCGGCACCGCCGAGAGGAAGACAGCGGCCATAATGGCAGGCACATCGGCAGCATACTGCCCCTGGAAGCTCCACAAAGCGAGCGGCAACACGCGCACCTCCGGGCTTTGGGTCAATACCAAGGGAAAGAGGAACCCGTTCCAGACCTGGATCGACTCATAAATGGTCACCGTGATCAAGGCCGGGCGCGAGAGTGGAATGACGAGCCGCCAGAGAATCTGCCAATGGCTGGCGCCATCCAGGCGCATCGCCTCATGCAACTCGGCAGGAATATCACGAATAAAGGTCACCAGTACCAGCACCGACAAAGGTACTCCAAAGGCCACATAGGGCAGGATCAGGGCAAAGAGCGTATCATAGAGACGCATGCCACTGATGAGGGCATAGATCGGAATGATCACGGCCTGCAAAGGGATGGCCAGACCCAGCAGGAACAGGCTGAAGATGGCTCGCGTCAGCCGGTTGCGCATGCGCGCGATTGCGTAGGCCGCCGGGACCGAGATCAACAGGATCAGAGCCACACTGATCACCAGCACAAAGAGACTGTTGAGCAGATACAGGCCAAAGCCATTCTCCCAGACCCTGCTATAGTTTTCCAACGTCGGCTGTGATGGAGGCAGCCAGGGATTATCGAGATAGAAGCCAGCCTGTGAGCGGAAGCTGCTCATCAGCATGTAGAACAGCGGGTAGAAGGCCACCACAAACCAGAGCAAGCCGCAGAAAGCTGGGATCAGCTCAACCAGCCGACTCGTCCGGAAAGGCCGCTGTTGGTGCGGGGGCTGCTCCGTCGGCACACGCTTCTTCTCCAGGTCTGCTTCACCGGACGGTGCCGGCGCCACCCTGGCTGCGGCCCTCATCGGCGCGCTTTGCCCCCCAGCAAAGGGAAGCCCGCTCAGAAGTGCACGGTTCAGCCGCATCGCCTCGCCTCCTTCTCTTCTGCTTTCCATTCTTTCCTTTCCTCTCTCCGCCAGGCCGCTCAGAGACCTTCTAGCTGGCTCGACATACGCAAGAAACCGGTCACCCGCAGCAGCAAGAGAGAGAGCGCAATGCCGCTCGCAGCCAGGACCAGAGCGATGACGCTGCCGTAGCCAACCTGCTCATTCACAAAGGCCGTGACATACATGTGCAACGGCAGGATGCGCGTTGCGTAGCCTGGCCCGCCGCCAGTCATCACCCAAATCAAATCGAAGTAGGTCAGCGAGCCGGTCAGCATAAAGATTGAAGAAGTGATAATGGTATACTTCAATTGCGGCAGCGTGATCGAGAAGAACTTACGCAATCTACCGGCCCCATCAAGCTCGGCGACATCATAGAGCTCGCGGGGGATCTGACGTGCACCCGTCATATAGAGTAGAGAATGGAAGGGAATGAACTGCCAGGCAATGACAATGGCCACAACATAGAAAGCCAGGTTTGGGTCGCCAAGCCAGCCACGCGCCCAAGAAGAGAGGCCGACGGCGCGCAGGGTCACATTGATCAGGCCGAAATTGGGATCAAGGATCGAGACCCAGGTGATCCCAATCGCCACGGTTGAGAAGAGCAAAGGCAAGAAGTAGAAGACGCTCAGCACAGCGCGATAACGCTGTTGGCCCGCCATAAAGACCCCGAGCAGCAGACTCAGCGGCGTCTGCAGGACCCAGGTCAGAATCATCATCTCGATGGTCAGACCCACAGCGTGCAGCGTCAGCGGATCGGAGAAGAAATGGAGCCAGTTTGCAGGGCCGACCCAGGCCGCCTGGGCAATACCATTCCAGTTCGTAAAGCTCAGGTACAGGGCCACCAACAGGGGGAAGAGCGCGAACAAAGCATAGAAGCACAGGGCCGGGGCCGTCCACAGGAGCGCCGGCCAGGAAGCAGGCCCTCTTCTGGTAGGGGCAATGCGTGCGGTCACACTCATACTCATGGCTTTAGCCTCAGCTCAACCAACGGAGAACAACAGGTGCTAGCAACGCCTCCTGGCCTCCCCGACAACGCAGACGATCAGTCAAACGACTGGCGCCCAGAGAAGCGGCCAGCACTCAGCGCTCAGGCAATCCACCCGCTGCGGGTAGCATCCAGCAGGCGACAAGGGAGGCACATGGAAGAAAGGATAGATGGGTGGAACAGGGAACCCTCCCCGCTCGTAGACCCTGTTCCACCCACCGCCACGCTACAGCTACCGCTGCGAGTAGCCAGCCTGCGCTACATCAGGTACCGATCGTTTGATTCATGTTGGCCGAGAACTGCTGTGGCGAGATCTGGCGCAAGAAGAGCTGGTCCAGATTGGTCAGCAGGGCCTGGGCTGGCTGCGGAGGCAGGGCCTGGTCCCAGGCCAGCTGGAAGTGGGCAGCCTTCTGTACCAGGCGATAGACGAAGAGCAGCCAGTCGCTATGTGGTGCATTGCTCAGCTTATTCTCGATGCCCTTGACTGGGGGGATCTCGCCGAGGGCAATGCGCCGATCGACCGCTTCGTCGTTCAGTACGGCATCCTTGAGATAGGTTACGCAGGCCTGGATAGCCTTCGACGTCTTGGCAACCGAGTAGTAATTGCAAGGGACGCCCGTCAGATTGGAGGGATCGCCGACGCCGCCCTCAACCGCCGGGAAGGGGAACCAGCCCAGCTTTCCCTGTTGGATAAAGGCCGGATCATCGTTCGTGATGGTGCCGAAGTCCCAGGTGCCCATCAGGTGCATGGCCGCCTTGCCGGTATAGAGCAGGGCGCTCGCCTGGCCAGTATCGTAGCTCACCGAGGCAAAACCGCTGCCGAACGCCCCAGCAGCCACCAGGTCCTGAATCATCGTATTGGCCTTGATAATGGCCGGGTTTGACCAGGCATTGGGCTGATTGGCCATGATGGCATCAAAGACCTGCGGGCCGCCAAGGCGATCGACCAGGTACATCTCATACATCAAATAGGTCCACTTACTGGCCCCACCGAGGGCAATCGGCTGCAGACCCTGCTGCTTCACCGTCTTCACCAGAGCGAGCAGGTCACCCCAGGTCTGAGGAATCGAGAGCTTATACTTTGCGAAGATATCCTTATTATAGAGAAAGACCACCGGCTGCACCCCATCGTTGGGAATGCCATAGATGTGGTTGTTGAAGGTGGCAGCGCCGAGTGAAGAAGGCAGGAAGCGATCGCGCCAGGCTGGATCAGCGTTGAGATCGGGGGTCAAATCGTAAACATCGCCGGCATCGATATAGGACTTGAGGATGCCACCGCCCCAGCCAAAGAAAATATCGGGCGGCTGGTGCGCTCCCATCGCTACCTGGAGCTTCTGCTTATAGGGGTCATTCTGGAAGAATTGGACGGTGGCGTGAATCGAGGAATGTGTCTGGTTGAACTTCGCCGTGATGTCCTGAATCAGCTTCTGGTCATTGCCATTGCTGATATCCCAGACGACAATCGACTGGGAGTTGCTACTGCCGCCGCTCTGGCCACCCACGCCAAAGCAGCCCGAGAGCAACGCGGCCAGCGAGACCGCGCTGGTTGTCTGGAGAAAGTCGCGGCGAGAGAGTCTCCTTTGCTGCATAGTTCCATCTCCTCTGGCATCTTTGCTCGCCCGTCGTGATTGAGGCCCACGCACGCAGTGGCATGGCGCTGCACATGGACAGACCCGGAAAACATCCTTGCTTGGCCGGAAGAACAGGGCAGCCGTCTGGCTGGCCAGGCTCCTGCTGCCGTCCCGGGACGGGGGCCAGACAGAAACAGAGAGACCGAAGCGAGCCGACATCGGAGCCGCCGCCAGAGCGGCTGCCTTGTGAGCAATAGATCAGGCGCTCGTCGTTGAGAAGAGCCTCCTTTCTGCAGCAGCAGCTGCTGCGACTGCCTGCGCCGCCGGCCCTGGCGGCTGGCAGGATGCAGACGAATCCGCCTGCCATCCTTACATGCATACAGCCAGACGTGTATACATACTGATGTGTTTTCTACCAGTGATTTATGAGCACACGCCTCCCTGCGATGATCGGCGCCCTGGCGAGCGCTAGCGATCAGGCGATGGTGGGGGCGCGCAGGACTCACGCACAACCAGGGAGGTCGCCAGCTCCACGCGCATGCTATCGAGGAGTTCGCCTGCAATCAGGCGCAACAACATCGCTGTTGCCATGCGACCCATTTCGGCCAGAGGCTGGCGGATCGTCGTCAGCGCTGGGGAGACCATTGTTGCGATCGGCACATCGTCGAAGCCGACCACGCTCACATCGTCAGGGACGCGCAGGCCATGTGCCCGCAGAGCAGCGTAGACACCCATCGCCTGCAAATCGCTGCCGGCGAAGATGGCCGTCGGCGGCTGGGGCAAAGCCAGCAGCGCGCAGGTCTGATCGTAGCCTGTCTGCTGGCGAAACTCGCCGGGGCGGATCAGCTCCGGATCGACCGGCAGGCCCGCCTCCTCCAAAGCCGCCCGATAGCCTGCAATGCGATCCTGACTGCAGCGGAGATTAGGCCAGCCGGCAATAATCGCGATGCGGCGATGCCCCAAGGAGAGCAGGTACTCGGTTGCCGCTCGCCCGCCAGCCCAGTTTGTGGCGCCTACCGAAGGAACATCGGGTCCCAGCTCGCCGCGATGGTCCACCACCACAAAGGGGATACGATGCCGACGTAGCTCGTCGAGGCGATCAGACTGGCCTTGCGCAAGCACCAAAATGGCCCCATCAGTCGCTCCCTCAATGACCTGGCGCAACCACAGTCGCTCACGGCGCGACTCGTCGTGCGTCGTCGAAAGGGCCATGCGCAGCTCGGTGCGCTCCAGCACCTCCTCCACCCCACGAATGATCTCGAAATAATAGGGGCTATCCAGATCCGGCACCACGAGGTCGATAATGCCGCTGCTCCCTCTTCTCAGGGCATTCGCTACCCGACTGCGCACATAGCCAGCCTCACGAATGACCCGCTCGACGCGCTCGCGCGTCGCCGGGGCCACGTCCGGGCGGTTATTCAGGACCCGGGAGACGGTCGGTATCGATACCCCGGCACGGGCCGCGATCTCGGCGATGGTGCTGCGTCGCCGATTCATGCTCTGCCTCGACTTTGCATTCATTACCGGTAACCTTATCGCCACAGTGGTTGTTTGAATCATACCTGGGAATCAGCCTTCTGTCAAGGGTAATCTTCAAGCAGTTGCTCCGGCTTCTCACAATGAAAGCGCTTACTGGTGAAAAAAAATTCGACCTTCCAGGCGATATTTTTCCGATAACGTTATCAGAGACAGAAGGCCCAGGATGGCCCTCTGATTCGCCTGGTCCGGGGTCGCTATGCTACCATACATGTCAGGAGGCCGCAGGCAGGATCGTCCGCGTCAGGCTCCAGCCCGCGCCCTGTCCTGGCCAGTCTCGGCTTCAACCAGCGGTCAGCGATGGCTGCTGCATGGGTAGACGCTATCTGTTGTGATTGGGCCCGAGTGGAATGGCCGCTTAATGAGTGGGTGGGTCTCCGAGAGAGTTCGGCGTTTCCGAGCGTTTTGCTCTGCTGAGAGGGAGGTATCGAGAGCGTGGAGCAGCACAATGACAGGCCGCTTGCGCAGGCTGTACAGGAGTTCGAGGTCTCGCTGGTCGATATGGACCCGTTCTTCATCCACTATACTGCCTATACGATGTGGATGGACCGCGGCTTTCTTCATCTGCTCAAAACCTTGGGGCATCCGCTGCATACACTGTTCGCTGAGGGTCACGGCTTTCCTGTTGTTCATTGCCAGCTTGATTTCTGGGAACCGGCGGCGCTTGATGAGCGCGTGCGCCTGACAACGGCCCTGGTGCGTTTGGGACGCACGAGCCTGACGGTACGTTACGATTTCTCACGGGTGGAGGCCGATGGTTCGCTGACGCCCCTGGCCCGCGGCGAGAGTGTGCATGTGTATACCCAGCGCGCCACACGCCAGGCCCGGGAACTGCCGCCCTGGCTGCGGGCTTTGGCCGAGAGCGGGATGTCGACCACAGCGCAGCCCGAACCGGAGCAGCAGTGAACGGGAATGCCTGGTCTCTGCCGCCTGGGCTACCCCCTCTCTTCCACCAGGGCCGGGTGCTGAAGAAGTGATACTTTTTGTACAAAAGGTATCACAATGGCGGCTCTGCTGAACGTTTGCTGCTTCTTCAAACCTGGGGGAGTCCATTCCTTCTACCTGGCTTGCCGGCGCTTTGGAAGAGGACGCAGCACGCTTTTAGGCGCACTCAGCGTTACATCAGAATTCCGTGGAGAACTCAGGACCTACTATGTTATAATACCCCTCGAATGAGTCTTCCATTGACACAGTGTAATGCGTCGTAATGCATAGTACAGCTCTCCTACATTCCTATACAAGATTGCCCGTTTTCAGGAGAGGATAGAGAGAGGAGCCTTGATGCCAAGTACTGGGAAATGGCTCAGAAACAGCCTGCTGTGGCTGCTACTGGCAATCGCCATTGTCCTGATCCTCGTTGTCTTCTTCCGCCCCCAGAGCGGCGCTAAAACGGTGACGGTTTCGACCCTCCTGAGCGATCTGAAGGCGGACCTGCGCAATGGGGTTCAGGATACGCTGAACGTTGGAACGACGACCCTCACCTTGACGCGGGGGGCCTCTTCTTCGGCTCAGCGCGAGGTCGCGAATATCAACGATTCGTTTGATATTACCCGCGTGCTGCGGGATAATAACATTGATTACACGAATAATCGCCTGCTGACCGTGCAGTACGAGGCGCCAAGCTCGCTGGGTGCGTGGTTGAACCTCCTCGGCGGCCTGATCCCCTTCGTGTTGATCGCTGCGATCGTCATTATCCTCCTGCGCCAGGCTCAGGGCACAAACAACCAGGCGCTCTCGTTCGGTAAGAGCCGGGCGCGCATGTTCCTGGGCAATAAGCCTACGGTGACCTTTGCCGACGTGGCCGGCGTAGATGAGGCGAAGCAGGAGCTGCAGGAGATCGTCGAGTTCCTGAAGTATCCCGATAAGTTTGCCGCCCTCGGGGCTCGCATCCCCAAGGGGCTGCTGCTGGTGGGACCGCCTGGCACAGGAAAGACGTTGATCGCTCGCGCTGTCGCCGGAGAGGCCGGCGTGCCATTCTTTAGCATTAGCGGCTCAGAGTTCGTGGAGATGTTCGTCGGCGTGGGGGCGAGTCGCGTGCGCGATCTCTTCGAGCAGGCAAAGCGTAACAGCCCCTGCATTGTCTTTGTCGATGAGATCGACGCGGTGGGTCGCCAGCGCGGCGCTGGTCTGGGCGGCTCGCATGATGAGCGCGAGCAGACGCTGAACCAGATTCTGGTGGAGATGGATGGCTTCGATTCGAGCACCAATGTGATTGTGATCGCGGCCACGAACCGACCCGATGTGCTCGATCCAGCCTTGCTTCGCCCAGGCCGCTTTGATCGCCAGGTGGTGCTCGATCGCCCCGATATCCGCGGTCGCATGGCTATCTTGCAGGTGCATGCCCGCGGCAAGCCGCTAGAGAAGGATGTTTCTCTGGAGACTATCGCTCGCCAGACTCCGGGCTTCTCCGGTGCCGATCTGGCTAATCTGCTCAATGAGGCCGCGATTCTGGCCGCCCGGCGCAACCGGCGAACCATTAGTATGAAGGAGCTGGAGGAGGCCATCGATCGGGTGGTGGCCGGGCCAGCGCGCAAGAGCCGCATTATCAGCGAACGCGAGAAGGCCATTACGGCGTACCATGAGGTTGGGCACGCTCTGGTGGCGCGTATGCTACCCAATACTGACCCGGTGCATAAGGTCTCTATTGTGGCTCGTGGCCAGGCCGGCGGCTTCACGATGCTGCTGCCAACCGAGGATCGCTATCTGTGGAGCAAGTCACAGTTTGAGGATATGCTGGCCTACGCCCTCGGCGGCCATGTTGCCGAGCTGATTATCTTCGGCGAGGTGACAACCGGCGCTTCGAACGATATCGAGCGCGTGACCAAGATCGCCCGCTCGATGGTCACCGAGTACGGGATGAGCAGTTTGATCGGTCCCGTGGCCCTCGGTCATAAGGAGGAGCTGGTCTTCCTGGGCCGCGATTTCAATGAGCAACGCAACTACAGCGAAGAGACGGCGCGCGAGATCGATATGGAGGTGCGCCGCATCGTCCAGGGGGCTTTCAATAAGGCCTATCAGGTGCTGTCTCAGAATAAGAAGCGCCTGATCATGATCAGCGAACGCCTGATTAAGGAGGAGACTTTGGAGGGGCCAACCTTCGAAGCGCTCTTCAATCAACCAATCCAAGAGGACGAGTACGAATCACCCTCAATTTTCGCTGGAATGCCAGACGTCCACGATACCCGCTTGAACGGCAAGCGGGATGACGTGAACCGCCTGCCTGATACGCTCTTTCCTTCGCTGCCCTCGGGCTTCCAGTCCTCTTCTCACGGCGAGGGGAGCCGCGAGCCGTAATCAGCCATGCAGCCTGGGCCGCGCCGTCTCTCGCCGGCGGGGCTGGGGCTGGTGGCTGGATACTTCGGGCAAGCGGTGGGTGGGTCAGGCTGCTTGCCTTCGCACCCGCCCCCCACTGCGGCCTGAGCTGGGCCGAGCGCTTGCCAGGTGATCCAGTCGTACGACCTGAGTCTGGTCGATGGCCATGCTCTACCCACGCATGGGTGGCACCTGTCTCCCTCAGTCGCAGTGCCCACTGAGCAGGTCGCTGTAGGAGTAGGGCACTACCGGTAGGCGATCTAGCTCGAGCAGCGAGATGAGTGCCGAATGCTCAGCGCTGGCTTCCCCAGGGCTAATCTCCTCGTCGATGACGGTCTCCAGCTCGACAAAGGAGCCGAGATCTTTGACTTCATCCAGATGGATACGGGTGTGCCCATAGCGATAGAAGCGACGCCTCTTTTCAACGACAACGAGGACCCCCAAAGCCGCCGAAAGCAAGGCCCGCAGGACGGCTGGCTCGCTCACAGGATAGACCAAATACTCGCAGGTACAGGCTCCCGCCCGTTCCTGTCGACGCGAGGAGATGAGGAGCGCTCCCTCTCTACTACGCTCGTGGCTTCCCTCGGCTACCTCCTGGCCCTGATCTGGTCTGCTTGTGGTTTGCTCCATCTGCTCCATCGCAGCCTCAACCACGTCGGTCGAGGTCGCTGCGTCGTCTTCGCGCCACCACTCGCGCAGCTTGAGGCGAGTGTGGGTTGCCAGGAAGTACGTATCGCGCTGCTGCACGGTGCGCACATAGGCTGCTCCCGCACTGCAGGCCAGTGCTTCTACCTGCTGGAGCGTTGTGGCACCAAGGCAGCGGACTTTTAATTCCAGGTTTTGCACGGTCAGGCTATCCTTCCAGCTAGAGTCTCCTATGTTGTTCATTATACCGCCACGAGCGCTTCACTGATAAGAGTGAGCTACCCACTGACAGCGGATTCTGGACCAAGGCTTTACAAGGACTGCCCCCCGCACTATACTATTCAGCAAAGGTCGCACGATCCGCATCGCGTGCCTCGCTGGGCGGCCTACCGACATCAGCCAGATGGGGACTACTTGCAGGGCTGTTCTCTCTGGCCCCAGACCAGCTTGTCGGCATGCTGGCCCCCGCAGTGATCTGGACCTGATCGGCGCGGCCCCTATCCAGAGCCGGTGTTTGGCGATCGCCGGTTTTCTTTTTTTGCTCAAGACCCTCTTTTACCACCGTTAGCCAGATCGGAATGGCTTCCCGGCTGAGGGAGCACGGAGCGCTGTTTAGAGGGCAGATCAGCAGGGAAGAGGATCTTCGCAATCTCCCTCAGCCCCATCACACCTACAATGGAAAAAGCACGGCGGCTCACTCTGACAATACACAAGCTGCAGAGCTGCCTGCGCTAGCTGTATCAGGAGGGACAACCATTGACTGAGCAATTCCGTGAGGTAGACCTTTGTGTCACCGCTCCGCGCGGCTTTCGCGCCGGAGCTGTCGCCTGCGGTATTAAATCCGATGCGGCGATCAAAGATCTGGCGATCCTGGCCTCGGATGTCCCTTGTGTCGCCGTCGGGACCTTTACGACAAGCCGCACCCCTGCCGCCCCCGTGCTGCTCTGCCGGGAGTATCTGCGCGACGGCAAAGCTCAGGCGGTGGTGGTCAACAGCGGTAACGCAAACTGCGCCACCGGCGAGCAGGGCCTGCGCAATGCCTATCGCATGTCCGAGGTGGCAGCCTCTCGCCTGGGCATCCCAAAGGAGTTGGTGCTCTGCTCGTCAACCGGCATCATTGGCCGGCAATTGCCTATGGAGAAGATTGAGCACGGCATCACCTCCATCGAGCTGAGCAGCAACAGCGGCAACGATTTTGCTGAGGCAATTCTGACGACGGATACGCGCCCTAAGCGCATCGCTCTGGAATTCGAGATCGATGGTCGCACGGTACGCCTGGGCGGAGCAACCAAGGGCGCCGGGATGATCTATCCGAATATGGCCACCATGCTCTGCTATTTGACGACCGATGCCGCTGTCGAGCACGCCTGGCTTCAAGAGGAGCTGCGGGCCGCTGTGGCGGACTCGTTCAATATGATCTCTGTCGATGGCGATATGTCGACGAATGATACCTGCCTGCTCTTCGCTAATGGCCTGGCAGGGAACGCACCACTCAACAAGGCTCATCCCGAGGCCGGACGTTTCCGCGAGGCGCTGCGTCGCGTGACCACTTATCTGGCCCGTGAGATCGCTCGCGATGGGGAGGGTGCGACCAAGCTGATGACGGTCCACGTGCGCGGCGCACGCGATCGAGCCGATGCCATCAAGGCGGCACGCGGTATTACGCTTTCGCCCCTCTGGCAGTGTGCTCTGGCCGGTGGTGACCCTAACTGGGGCCGGATCGTCGCCGCTCTCGGCGCGAGTGGCTGTACGCTTGACCCCGACCGCTTCGATATTTTTATCGGTCCTGTTCAGGTGGTGCAGCAGGGTGGGGCCGCCTCTTATGATGAAGCGGCGGCACGCGCTGTTATGGCCGCCAGCGAAGTGACCATTACGATCGATCTACACCTGGGAGAGGCTGAGGCCACAGCCTGGGGGTGTGACCTGACCCACGGCTATATTGATGAGAATACACTCTACACACGCTAGCCAGCCAGTGTGTCCGCCTGCTCGCCAAGAGCGGCAGATTCGCAGCACAATAAGGAGCTTGACCGATGACGACACATCTGCTGAAACGTGACTGGATCGCCCTTGAGCAGAAATACTATCAGGCTACTTTCAAACGCCAGCCGGTGACGTTCATCCGTGGCCAGGGTATCCGCGTCTGGGATATGGAGGGGCGCGAGTATCTGGACTTCGTGGCCGGGATCGCTGTGAATGTCTTGGGTCACTGCCACCCAGCAGTGGTGCAGGCCGTCCAGGAGCAGGCGGCGCAACTGATCCATGTCTCTAATCTGTATTACAACACGCGCCAGATCGAGCTGGCTGAACAGCTGGCTCTGCTCAGCGGCGGGATGCGCTCGTTCTTTAGCAACAGCGGCGCGGAGGCCAATGAGGGCGCCATCAAGCTGGCCCGCAAGTTTGGTCGCCTGCACCGCAACGGTGCTTACGAAATCATCAGCATGGAGCGCAGCTTCCACGGGCGCACGCTGGCTACAACGGCGGCCACTGGCCAGGCCCACTATCAGGAGACCTGGAAGCCCTTGCCCGACGGCTTTAAGCAGGTTCCGTTCAACGATCTCGAGGCCCTCAAGGCCGCAACCAGCGAGAAGACCGTTGGGGTCTTGCTGGAGTCGGTCCAGGGCGAGGGCGGAATCTGGCCAGCAACCAGGGAGTTTCTGCAGGGCGTGCGCCGCTGGTGCGACGAGCAGAATCTGGTGATGATCTGCGATGAGGTCCAGGCGGGCATGGGACGAACGGGCAGGTTCTTCGGGTTCGAGCACTATGGTGTCATGCCCGATATCATCACGCTGGCTAAGGGCCTGGCCGGCGGCGTGCCCATTGGGGCCATGCTGACCGGGCGCCGGACCGACCTGTTCGTGCCCGGCGACCACGGCTCTACGTTTGGCGGAAATCCTCTGGCCTGTGCCGCTGCCTTAGCCACGCTGAAGACCATTCAGGAGGAGCGTCTGGTCGAGAATGCTGCACGCATGGGCGAGTATTGGCATGAGAAACTGCAGGCGCTCTGCCAGAAGTACGATTTCATTGCCAATCCGCGCGGCATCGGTCTGATGCGTGCTGTGGAGGTTAAGCACGACCTGGCGCCGGCAATTGTCGATCAGGCCCTCAAGCATGGCCTGCTGTTGAATAACCTGGGGAATGCCACCCTGCGCATGGTGCCTCCGCTCATCTTAACGCAGGCCGATATCGATGAGGCCGCCCAACGCCTTGATCGCGCTCTGGAGGACGTGGCCCATCAGCATGGGCACGGGGGAGCCGCTCAGTCCTGATCATCCGTGAGCAGAACCAGATGCTCACAGCCAGCCAGCAGCCTCCGGCAGGCACCGCGCTTCAAGCCGGCCAGGCTGTTGGCTGTTCGTTTCTCTATTACTCATCTCTCTCACCAGGCAGCTCCCGAGCTCGAGCTCCCGCCCGCTCCTGCTGCCAGCTTCCGGCCCGGCACGCTCACCGCGCCGGCACCGTGGCCAGATAGCCGACGACCTCGTAGCCGCGGCCCGGTCGCTCAGCGGTCGGCAGATCGCTCAACCATTCCCAGCGCCGTTCAGCCAGCACGGTAAAGGTCTGGCGCACCAGGTCAAAAAAGGCGTAGGGTACCAGTGGCAACGCTTGCCGAGGGGCTTCACCCTTGCTCAGCTCGCCCTCCTTAAAGAGGAAGCCCCGTACGTCGCTGAGCAGAACCACCAGCCCATCTGGCTCCACCAGGTCGTGCAAGAGATGGAGATGGGCCGCAATGATACGCAGACGGAAGCGCTGGGCGGCCTCCTGATAGCGACGATGGCGCTCCTGGGTGCCCAGATGACGCGCAGCCCGCTGCTGCACAGCATCGAGAAGATCGAGCAGCGGGTAGCTGAAGAGCTGGGAGAGCACCAGCGAACTGATAGCCAGGCCGAAGGTGGCGCGCGGGAGACCCTCAACCTCCGGTGGGTCGGGGATCGGGCAGGCATCCAGGACGGCAGCCAGGCGGTCCCAGAGCGTTGAGGCCTCACTCTGCTCCAAGGAGGGCCAGGGGAGCAGGCGCAGGCGCTCTCGCAGCAGGAGACTGACCCCACCGGTCAGGTCAGCGGTCAGCAATTGTACACGGGACCGCAGGGAAGCAGCGGGCAGCTCCGCCCGTGCCTGCACCAGAGCCGCCCGATCCAGGTCAACCAGCACTACTTCATCCGCTGCGCGCGCGAGCTTCTCCAGCGGGATCTCGGTACAGGCACCCGCTCCCAGCACGGCAATGCCCGGCGAGAGAGCCGGCGGGCGCCGCGCCAGCGCCTCCAGCATCAGGGCAGCACACTGCTCTAGATGCTGCGGTGTATGCTCTTGCAGCCAGCGACGGCGCTCCGGCCCCTGCGTTTGGGCATTATTGTAAGGTAGCGAATCGATACGCACAGCAGATCAACAACCGAGAAAACCTCACGTCACACCCACAGCTCCGACAATATGGGCCACGAGTCTACTGTCCACTATAGCGCGGCAGGCGCTTCTCACGAAAGGCTGCCACACCCTCACGATGATCAGCAGTCACAATCGCGATCTCCTGCAGCTCGCCCTCCAGACGCAGCACTGTCTCCAGGTCGCTATTGACCGCCGTATTGAGCAGCTGCTTGATTAGCCCATAGGCCCGCGTTGGCCCCTGCGCCAGCCGGAGAGCCAGGGCCCGCGTGGCCTCCTCAAACTTGTCATCGGGAACACAGCGATTGACCAGCCCGAGACGCTCAGCCTCTGGTCCCGAGACCTCGTCAGCCAGCATTGCCAGCTCTAGAGCCTTGCCAAGACCAACCAGGCGCGTCAGGAAGAAGCCACCACCCGCATCAGGGATCAAGCCAATACGCGAAAAGGCCTGCAGAAAGCGGGCCTTTTCGGAGGCAATGCGCAGATCACACGCTAACGCCACACTACAAGAAGCCCCAGCCGCCACACCGCGCACAGCGGCAATCACCGGTTTCTGCATCTCTCGAATGCAGCGGATCACGCGATGGTATTTCTGCAGATGCTCACTCACGCGCCCCCGGCGCTCACCAGCAGCCCGCGCTTCGAAGGCACGCAGGTCCTGACCAGAACCAAAAGCCCCGCCTGCGCCGGTCAGTACTACGCAGCGCACAGCCGCATCGGCGGCGGCCTCCTCCAAGACTTCAGCCAGTTCCTCAAGCATGTGATCATTGAAAGCGTTGCGCACTTCGGGACGATTGAACGTAATCGTCAGCACGCCTTCCGCCTGGTCGATAAGCAGATGCTGAAAGGACTTCTGCATGGCTTTCTTTGCTCCTTCCCTCGACAAGGGGGACAAGGCCTCGTTGCCGATTTAGGATCGTTGGTCAGCTTGCACAGGCCCACAGGCCACGCGAGCTGCGATAGCCAGGCCCTCAGACACGACTCAGCAGAGGGAGATCGAGCATGAGCACCTCCAGAGCGGCCCGCGGGTTCACATTCTGGTCGAGGGCCTCGAGGGTTCGCAGGATCGCATAGATCATCTGACGTGCTCCAGCAGCTCCGAGCAGATCAGTCTGCTTTTGGAGCAGCTCGCGCATATCGACATTGACAATCAGATCCTGCCCACCGCTAGCCATCAGCAAGACATCGCGCCACCAGAGCAGCCACAACTCCAACAGCTGGCGCAGCCGCTCAGGCTCTCCACTCAGGCGCTGAGCGAGAGCAAAACGCTCCGCTCGTCCCTGGCCGGGCAAGCGTGCCAGCAGCTCCAGCTGTTCGCGCCGTTCCGCGAGCAACTGCTCATCCTCAGCAGCTCGCACAGCCCAGCCCATGCGTCCCGAAGCCAGGGCGGCAATCAACTCTGCCTCCTCCGGCTCAACCTCCCAGTAGGTTTCCAGGGCCTGGCGGATCTGGGCACTGTTCAACAGATGGAGCGGAACATGCTGCACACGCGAGAGGATAGTTGGCAGGAGCACCCCCCGCTCAGGGGCAGTCAGCAACAAGACTACCCCTGGCTCCGGCTCTTCGAGCGTCTTCAGCAGACAGTTGGCCGCCTGGGAATTCATCTCGTGCGCGCCCAAAATCAAGAAGATTTTATAGCGGCCCTCCAGGGCGTGCCGGGCTGCTTCCGCTTGCAGAGCACGGATCTGATCAATGAGAATGAATTGCTTGTCCGGAGGACGAGCGACTACATGGACATCGGGATGGTTGCCATGCAGTACTTTCCGGCAGGCCAGACAGCGCTGACAAGGATTGACGGGGGCCTGCTGCGGATCAGGGCCGCCCGTGCACAGCAAAGCCTGAGCGAAGCGCTGCGCCAAGAGCGTCTTCCCAATCTGATCAGGGCCAGTAAACAGATAAGCATGGCGCACCTGCTGCGAGGCTAAAGCCCGTCGCAGACGCTGCAGGGCATGCTCATGTCCAATGATCCCCCAACCATGCGCGGCTGCCTCAAGAGCTGTCACAGTCATGGTTTTATTATCGTAGCAGAAAGAGCGCTTCAAGGCAAGGTGGAATAGCCTTCACGCACTTCTGCGAGTGCAGTCATGACCCATCCTGCGTCAGTTCGCCCGAGTGTGCTATACTGTATGCTGTACCGTTGTCTGTTCGGCAGAGGAAGGCCGTGGGAAAATTCGTCCAGCGACTGTCGCCTACCTCATAGCAGAGATGACAACTATATGCTATGCTGTATTCGAATTCGCAAGAGAACAGTATGATACATGTGCGCATCCAGCACGATCTCCTGAAACACTAAGGTTGATGTAACCAATGGATACCTCTATCCGTCTCTACACTACGAACGGTGGCTGGCGCTCTATCCTGGATGCCGCTCGTGGGAATCAGCCAGAGATGGCCCTGCCAGAAGAGGAGCAGGCCGCTCAGCTCGACTCACCCGGGGCAGACACGGATATGGCGGAGCCGGACGAGGAGGCTGAGACAGGCGCTCAGGCCCTCCCCCTCCAGGCAGCAACGACGAGCCAGGGCGAGGCCCGCAGCGTGGATGTGGCGGACTTCGAGGCGATCTTTCAACGCTATCAAACGCCAATTACGAATTTCATCTATCATATGATTGGGAACCGGGAGCAGGCTTACGATCTGGCCCAGGACGTCTTTGTCAAAGCATATCGCGCCTTGCTGGCCGGCACTGTGATTCGCCCCGGCGCCCTCTCTTCCTGGCTCTATCATATCGCCGAGAATACGGCGATCGATGCGCTCCGCCGCCGCCGCCTGATTTCCTGGCTGCCTCTGTCGCTCTTCAATGACGACCGAGGCATCGGCGCCGGCGTGCTCTCAGAGACAGGCAGCCCGACGGGCGATGGCTTCTCCGGTAACAGCGAGGATGGCAGCGAGGGACGCCCAGGCGCCGCCGCTCTGCTCTATGAGCGGGGAAGCTATGATGGCGGTCGCTTTGAAAGCCGCGTCGCTGAGCACGAGGTGGTCGAGCGCGTGATGAGGCAACTGCCTCCAAAATACGCCGTCTGCCTCTGGCTCTATGAATATCATGGCTTCTCATGCGCAGAAATAGCTGAAATGCTTAATATCAGTCCTTCAGCTGTCAAAATGCGGCTGATGCGCGCAAGAGAGCGCTTTATTACCCTGTATCGACAAGAGGTGGGGGAAGAGTGAACTGCACAGAGGCGCGGGTTCTCCTCGCGGTTTATCGCGATTTGCAAGAAGCCGAGGCCCAACCATCGCTTCAAGATGAAGAGACGCGGGCCACTATACAAGAGTTGGAGCAGCATCTGGAATCCTGTCCAGACTGCCGGCAGACGCTGACTGACTTCACGCTGGTCGGTACTCGCCTGCAGCGTCTGCCTGCCATCGAGCCGCCCCCTGAGATGCGTGAGCGGCTGATGCACGCCCTGGCCGCTGAACACGCGCGCTTCTTGAGGCGTGGCCTGCCTGGTACGCCTCCGCCCCCTGATTTCCTGCAACCCTATATGCAAGAGCAACTGGAGCAGGAGGCAGGGCGTGATCCGCTGGCAACCCTCTCAACTGCCAAGACCGGCCCCTTGCCGGCCATCCAGACCCCGCCGCGTGCCCGGCGACGCCCTCGTATGCCTCAGCTAGCCGCGCTGGCCGTGGCTGCTACTTTCTTGCTGGCTTTGCTCACCGGCGGCCTGACCTCTGTGCTGCTCCTGGCTCAGCATTCTTCAGGCTCGATTCCCCCGCCCGCAGCCATCAATCACCCTACTAATGTGGTGATGATGCGCTACGCTACCGCCACGATCTATCATAATGTCGTCAGCGCCGCTGCCGATGGCAACTCTGTCTACTATAGCGCCTTCAGCGATGGCATGCCCGCTGGCTGGATGCTCTTGCGCCTGGATCGTCAGACGCAGCTCAGTCAGTCGCTGCTGCCCAGCGCCCAAAGCAGTCCGCTGATCATCCTGGGCAGCGACCACAATCGTCTCATCTGGCTCCAGTACGATCCACCTGCCGCTGATACCTCCGTCACGTCTGCGGCCACCAAAAAGAATCAGCACAACAGCCCGCTGCGCGACAGTGCCGCTGAGGGCCTGCGCTCCTGGAAGCTCTTCTACGCTGTAGTGGACTCAAGGACCGGCCCCGACTCACTGCGCCCGCAGCTGCTCTTCAGTGGTGTCTTCAATCCCGCCTTGGCCGCGGGCATCGTGCATACGCCGGTGCCAGGCCTCTGGTTTCTGCAGAACGGCCTGCTGGTGGCCACACTTGATCAGCTTGGGCATTCTCACCTCTGGCTCTACAGCCTGCAGGAGAGTGGCCAAATCGCCAGCCGGAGCGAGCTGGCTTCCGCCCCAGCTGGACACATCTATACCTCGCCAACGGCTACCCCCGATGGCAGCGCTATCTTCTGGGCCGATGAGTGGCTCGATAGCGCCGGGCTCCTGCACAGCAACATCTGGACGCGCCAGGAGATCGAGGTGAGCGCCCCCTCCCGAGGCCGCTGGCTGCCACATACGCAGCCAGAGACCTGGCTCTTCCGGGACGACGGTACCTCGTTCCGTCCCGTGGTGGTGGGCCATACCTTCTTTATGCTGAATACGAACGATGGACTGGACGGCACTTCTGCCCTGGCCACACCAACGCCAGCGGCCAGCCCCAGCCCACGGTCGGCCTCGCAGGTGGCTGCCTCAACTCTAGCGCTCAACTCTAGCGTGACATCCTGGGCCAACTCCAGCATCTACCCGCCCTCGCTGGATTTTCTGATCAGTGGTTCGCTCTATATGCTCTCGCTAGAGCCAACCTCGGATGGCACCTTCAGTCAGTTGAATACCATCAACCACGTCTCGGCCCTGCAAGGCGGTAACACCTTCGTTCTCTGGCAGGACGACAATAATGCCTATGGCATGTTTGACGTAGAGTCTAACTCCTTTGTCCAGGTCGGCTCGGTTCTCAACGGCGCCGCTTTTGTGGCCGTCAATGGCAACAGCGCCGTCTGGAGCGATGCCCCTATGCCAGCGCCAGCAGCCAGCCGCTCGCCAGCCTCTATCAATCCACAGGCAACGCTTCGCATGTTCAGCTGGCCTCTCACCTCCAGCAATAGCGGCCACGACTGAGCCAGGACCAGGCAGCGCAGCCACAGCAGCGATGGCGACAAGCACATCTGGCTACTCCCAGGCCAAGACACCAGCAAGGGAGAGTAGCCTTCAGCTCATAGCGCAACTGTGATAACGAGCAGGAACAGACATAGCAACCCGAGGCGAGGGAGGCCCCCATCTTCAAGAAGGCAAGAGGGCCCCCCTCGTTTCCTCAGCAACCAAGGTGCTTGGCGATGATCAGGCGCTGCACCTCGCTGGTTCCCTCACCAATTTCATTGATCTTGACGTTTCGCCAATAGCGCGAGACCGGATACTCGTCCATGAAGCCGTAGCCACCGTGGATTTGCACCGCCTGATCTGCCGCACGCTTGGCGGTCTCAGAGGCGAAGAGCTTGGCCATTGAGGCTTCAGCACTGTAGGGCTTCCCCTGCATCTGTAACCAGGCCGCCTTATAATACATCAGCCGCGCCAGCTCGATCTCCATCGCCATGTCGGCCAGCTTCATCTGGATGGCCTGAAACTTGCTAATCGGCTGGCCAAACTGCCGACGCTGCCTGGCGTAGCTGAGCGCCTCATCCAGGCAGGCTTGAGCCAGACCAACTGAGAGGGCCGCAATAGCCACTCGTCCCCCATCGAGAATCTGCATGAACTGCTTGAAACCCTCGCCGCGCTGGCCCAGCACGTTTTCCTCGGGCACCTGACAATCTTCAAAGGTAAGAGGGCGCGTATCGGAGGCCCGCCAGCCCATTTTACGGTAGGGATTGCCAATGATGTAGCCAGGGGTGCCGCGCGGCACAATGAGATTGGTGATCTCGCTGCGACCGTCGGGCCGCGTCCCAGTGACTGCCGTAATGGTTACCCCACCACTGATGTCTGTACCGGCGTTGGTAATGAAAGCCTTGGAGCCGTTGATGTGCCAGTAGCCATCACGTAGGACAGCGCGTGTACGGGGACTGCCGGCATCGGAGCCGGCTTCTGGCTCCGTCATCCCAAAGGCCCACAGTTGCTGACCGCTCGCTAACGGTGGCAGGTAGCGCTCCTTCTGCTCGTCTGTCCCGAAGAGATAGAAGGGCATGGCCCCCAACGAGGTGTGGGCTTCCATCGTAATCGCCACCGCCGCATCGCCACGAGCGATCTCCTCGATTGCAATGCAGTACGAGAGGAAATCAGCCCCGGCTCCACCATACGCCTCGGGGAAGGGTAGTCCCAACAACCCCAGCTCACCCATCTTGCGGATCAGATCGTAGGGGAACTCCCCCGTGCGATCCATCTCCTCCGCACGTGGCTTGATCTCCTGCTCGGCGAACTCGCGACAGGTATTGCGAATGGCAAGCTGCTCTTCGTTGAGCGAAAAGTCCATCGCAGCGACTCACTTTCCTTTCAGGGTTGATAGATTGCCAAAGGGTCAGGCCGGAAGCCATGTGGCATACATCATAGCACAAAGCAGGGCAGGAGGCGATAGTCGCTAGCAAGCTAGCAGACAAGAGAAGAGCCAGAAGAGGGGACGAGGGGCCACTGCAGCAGAGCCTGACTGTGGGAAGAAGCAAGCGACCTCTTGTCTCGTGGCGGCCTCTGCCGTACCGGACCGCCACCCCTGGTGTGGTGGACGCGCTCAGCACTATGCGGGCTTGCTCCCCCAGGCCCCGCTGTGCAGCCCCTTCAGCTTGATGGCTTACGCCGCATATCCCGATCAGCCGTGATCAGGCTGAATTTAGTTAATCTCCGCGGTCTCGCCAGCACGCGACTGCGGTGGCTGCTGCGAAGTCGCCGCTCCATCTTCGACGCTGGCGCCAGCGCTCCGACGTAGAGCCGATACTCTATCGAGCGCCTCCCAGGGGGCGTCAATATCAGTACGTCCGAAGTGCCCGTAAGCCGCCGTGGGACGATAGATCGGACGGCGCAGATTTAGTTTCTGAATAATGGCCGCTGGACGAAGATCAAAATGCTCATTGATGAGACGGACCAGCTCCTCGTTGGAGACCCGCCCAGTGCCGAAGGTATCGACAAATAGCGAGAGGGGACGAGCCACACCGATTGCATAGGAGATCTGCAGCTCCAGGCGATCCGCCAGCCCAGCGGCCACCAGATTTTTCGCAATATAGCGCGCCATATAGGCCGCGGAGCGATCGACCTTGGTAGGGTCCTTACCGCTGAAGGCCCCGCCGCCGTGGCGCGCCATTCCACCATACGTATCGACAATAATCTTGCGCCCCGTCAGGCCAGCATCGCCCATCGGCCCCCCAATGACAAAGCGCCCTGTGGGATTGACCAGAACGCGCGTCCGCTCATCGAGCAAATGGGGTGGAATCACCGGCTTAATCACATACTCGAGGACATCCTGACGAATCTGCTCCTGATCGACATACTCAGCATGCTGAGTCGAGACCACAACTGTATCAACGCGAACGGGACGTCCATACTCATACTGGACAGTGACCTGACTCTTGCCATCGGGACGTAGATAGGGCATCGGTCCATCGCCAGCCCATGAGCGCCGCCGCACCTGCGCCAGCTGGTGGGTCAACTTGTGCGCCAGACTGATCGGCAACGGCATGAGCTCGGGCGTCTCGTTACAGGCAAAGCCGATCATCATGCCCTGATCCCCGGCCCCAATCTGTTCCAGCTCATCATCAGTCAGCACAAGGCCACTCTTGACCTCAGCCGAACGACTCACCCCCAGATCGATATCGGGGGACTGCTTGCCAATGGAGGTCACCACACCACAGGTGCGATAGTCAAACCCATACTCGGCATTAACGTAGCCAACCTGCTCGATCGTCTTGCGCACCACCGCGGGCATATCAACCCAGGCTGAGGTCGTGATCTCACCGGCGATCAGGACCAAGCCGGTAGTTGTCGCCGTCTCGCAGGCGACTCGGGCCAGGGGGTCCTGGGCCAGAATGGCATCGAGGATGGCATCCGAGATCTGGTCACACAGCTTGTCAGGATGCCCCTCAGTCACCGATTCGCTGGTAAAGAACAACTTTGGACTACTCATGAAGCTGCTCATGGTATTGCTCACCGAACACATTCCTCCTGACGAGAAAACTGGCACTCTTTGCCGCTTTTTCTCTCTTTATCTGCCTGCTAGTCGAGCAGGTCATTCACACACACACTTCCTTAAGGAGACAAGCGATGTGGGGATCAATGCAGTGGTTGCAGTGGTGCGTAAGGCACAAAAAGACCCCTGGCAAGCAGGGGTCTAGCAACGTCACCTTGCTTATCCCCCTCATCTTGCGGAACGTTCCGCCGGAATTGGCACCCTTCCTGCTGCACGGGCAGTGGCCACGGCGGCAGATGGGTTGCCGGGCTTCATCGGGCCGTTTCCCTCCACCTCTCTGGATGAGAGCAGATCTCACGCGAACGTATTCGATTGTCGGTGTGCCGTCTTGTAAGCGGACGCTGGACAGGGCACCGGAGATGCTGATGCCTGCTGTCCAGAACAGGTCAGGTTTTACTCAGTATATCGAAGAATGCTGCTGACTGTCAAGAGAGCGGGCCAGAAGGCCCATGGCCCGCTTCTCTCTTCTTGCAGACCAGGCAGGGCCCGAGAGCCTTGGCGGGGGTCTGACAGCTCAGGTCAGGTACCCGCCTCCCAGGAATTGAGATAGGTTTGCTGCTCCGAGGTCAATGTATCGATGGCAACGCCCATAGCCTTCAGCTTGAGGCGCGCGATATCCTGGTCGATCTCCGCTGGCAGCGTATAGACCCGTGGCTGCAGTTCGCTGGCATGCTTGAGCATATACTCGGCCCCCAGAGCCTGGTTGGCGAAGCTCATATCCATGACGCTAGCGGGATGCCCCTCAGCGGCGGCCAGATTGATCAGGCGCCCCTCGCCAAGCAAATAGACCTGGCGCCCGTCGGCGTAGGTATACTCATCGACAAAATCGCGGATACGCCGCTTGCGCACGGCCAGCTTCTCCAGCTCGGGAATATTGATCTCATCATTGAAGTGACCCGAGTTGGCCAGCACAGCCCCGTCTTTGAGACGCTCCAAATGAGGGCGGTCGATCACATTGAGGTTGCCTGTTACCGTGATAAAGAGATCACCAATGGTGGCCGCCTCCAGGGATGGCAACACGCGGAAGCCGTCCATCACCGCCTCCAGCGCGCGAATCGGGTCTACCTCCGTGACCACAACGTTGGCCCCCAGGCCCCGCGCACGAGCGGCCACACCACGCCCACACCAGCCGTAACCCAGCACGACAATCGTCCGCCCGGCCAGCAGCAGATTGGTCGCTCGAATAATGCCATCGAGTGTGCTCTGTCCCGTGCCATAGCGATTGTCAAAGAGATGCTTCGTGTTCGACTCGTTGACGGCTAGCACCGGGTACTTGAGCACTCCCTGCTTCTCCATACTGCGGAGACGGATCACCCCGGTCGTCGTCTCCTCCATTCCTCCAATGACCTGCCCGAGCAGCTCGCTGCGGCTGCTATGGAGGGTTGAGACCAGGTCGCAACCATCGTCCATCGTCAACTGCGGGCGATGGTCCAGCGCTGCATGGATATGGCGATAGTAGGTTTCCTCATCCTCGCCCTTGATGGCGAAGGTCGGAATCCCATATTCGCAGACGAGAGCCGCGGCCACGTCATCCTGGGTCGAAAGCGGATTCGAGGCGCAGAGCACCAGATCGGCGCCCCCGGCCTGCAGCGTCAGGGCCAGATTGGCCGTTTCCGTTGTGATATGCAGGCAGCCCGCCATGCGGATGCCTTTGAGCGGCTGCTCCCGGCTAAAGCGCTCGCGGATGAGGCGCAGCACGGGCATATCTCGCGCAGCCCATTCAATACGCTCCTTCCCACGTGGGGCCAGCGAGCGGTCCTTAACATCTCCCTGTGTCGATGTGGTCATAGACCCTCTTTCCTTCCCTTCTTCTCCAAAAGATAAGAGTCAGCGATTTTACGCAGGTCGCTTCTTTGCTCCCCCACCCGCCTCCTATTGCCGGCTCTGTCAGCGGAGCAGCGGCCTGCCCCCGACCAGATTATGACTCAGCCTGCGTTGAAGGTCTCCGATGAGCGCCCCGGCAGCCAATGGGGATCGAAGTGCGAGCAAGCGACCAGGGCCTGGTAGCGAGCAGCGACATCCGCCAGCGTCAGCTGCTGCAGACGGCGAATACTAAAATCCTCACAGGCAAACGAACCGAGGATATTGCCATGAACCACCGCACGCTTCAAATCCTCAAAGCTATAGCGGCCATCTGGCCCCGGCTCCACCGTTGACAGGTAACCCAGCAAGCCCCCGGCGAAGGCGTCGCCAGCTCCAGTGGGATCAACCACTTCCTCCAGAGGATAGGCAGGGGCGCTAAAATAGCTGCCATCGCGCCCAAAGAGCAAGGCCCCATAGCTGCCCTGCTTGACAACCACGTACTTCAGACCCAGGCTGAAGAGCTGGCGCACCCCAGCCACCACACTGGCGCAGCCGGTGTAGAGACGCAGCTCCTCCTCACTCATCAACATAATATCGACGCGCTGCATGACCTCGGTGAGCTGAGGCCGCGCCGTATTGATCCAGAGATCCATCGAGTCCAACACCGATAGATGGACCTGCGGCATGGCATCCAGCACCTCCCGCTGGAGGTCAGGCTTGATATTGGCCAGGAAGAGCAGCGAGCTGCTGCGGTATTCAGGGGGAATTACCGCATGGAAATCGGCGTAGACACCAAGCTGCGTATCGAGCGTGTCGCGCACATTCATATCGAGATGGTAGCGACCGACCCAGCGGAAAGTGCGGCCCTGGTGCACCTGTAAGCCAGAGAGATTGATAGCCCGGCGGCGGAAGAACTCCAAATACTCCTGGGGGAAATCGGAGCCGACGACCGCCACCAGATTGACCGGGCTATAGAGGGAAGCCGCCGTAGAGAAATAAGAAGCGGCCCCGCCGAGCACCTCATCGACTCTGGCGAAAGGAGTTTCGACCGTATCCAGGGCCACCGAGCCGACAACGAGGATAGATGACGACACGTCCTCACAACCTCCATGTGAGAAAGAAATCAGTCTCTGACTGGTGAGCAGGAGTGCGCCTGCGAGCGTGCGTACGTGCGTACGTGCGAGCGAGCGGGTGGCGGAGAGAGAAAACAGCAGGGGCGCTCGCTCACCAGACAGTGCCAGTCAGCAAGAGCGGGCCAGCCTCGCTCAGACAGGTGTGGCCCCGCTTAGATGCTCAATGACCCCATCCAGGAAGGCCAGGGTCTTGCCGAACTTATCGCGGGCCAGCTCGCGGGCAGGGGCCGTATTGAGCGACTGGTACAGCTCCACAAAGCGCTCCTCAATATGGCGCAGAATCGCCGCCAGCACCTCACTGGTCACAGCTCGATTGGGATAGCGCGCGCCGAACTCGATGAGTGAAGTAACCACGGCCAGCCCACTGAGGCGCCCGAGCTTATCGGCGTCGTAGAGGATGCGCGTCTCCAGGGGAACCTTGCGACGCTGCTCGGCGGGCACCACCGTTGTATGGGCCAGAATGATCTGTTCCACCTTGCGAATGCGCTCCTCGGGTACATCCAGTTCGCGTAAGAAATCGACGGCCAGCTCAGCCGACTTGATATGATGGTCCTGAAAACCATAGGAGGCCGTCGAGATATCATGCAGATAGGCGGCGATCGTCAGCGCCTCCATATCCAAATGAGCGGCCTCCTCATCCCCCCGAGCCTCCAGGTCTAGCGCAAGCATCTTACAGTTTGCCACAACGGCGCTGACGTAGCGAAAACCTTCCTTGCCCAGCGTTTCCTCAGCGTGCTGGGCTACAGCCTGCACAACGTCTGTCTCCATTACCTCTCTGCCTGCTTCTCGATAGGATGATGGTCATCTGCACAGAGGCCGCGCAGGGCTACGCTATACGGAGCGCGCGCAACCCCCCTCTCGGTAATAATAGCACTTATATATGTATGAGGGGTTACATCAAAGGCCGGATTGGCTACAGAGACACCATCAGGAGCAATGGAGATCCCACGGATGGCCGTGACCTCACGCGGGTCACGCTGCTCGATAGGAATCTCCTCCCCGGAGGGCAAAGCGAGATCGATCGTAGAACAAGGGGCAACCACGTAAAAAGGAATGCCATGCGCATGAGCTAGCACCGCCAGACTATAGGTTCCGATCTTGTTGGCGACATCGCCATTGGCCGCGATGCGATCGGCTCCCACAAAGACAGCGGCGATCTGACCCCGACGCATGAAATAGCCGGCCATATTGTCAGTGATCAGCGTGAAAGGCACTCCCTCCTGTTGCAGCTCCCAGGCCGTGAGACGGGCCCCCTGGAGCACCGGGCGCGTTTCGTCGACAAAGACATGAATGCGCTTGCCTGCCCGATGCGCCAGATACATCGGGGCCAGGGCCGTTCCCCAGCCGGCAGTAGCCAGAATCCCGGTGTTACAGTGGGTCAGCAGCTGATCTCCATCGGCGATCAGCGCCTCACCATAGCGTCCCATGCGCAGGCAAGCCGCCCGGTCCTCAGCAGCAATGGCCTGGGCCTCTTCCAGGAGCAGGCCCACCAGCTCCCCAGGACGGCACCCAGCCCCGGCAAGCCGCTGAGCCTGCCCACGCAGCCGACGAATGGCCCAGCTGAGATTGACCGCTGTGGGACGGGTGGCTGCCAGCAAGGCCCCTGCCTCCTCAAGCCTGGCCAGAACCTCAGCGAGACTGACCTCACTCCCCCGCTCTGCCAGCAGGCGCCTGAGCGCTAAGACGAGTCCGAAAGCCGCCGCCATGCCAATTGCGGGGGCTCCCCGCACCTTCAAGGCTTTGATCGCCTCTGCTACCTGACGCTCATCCTCAAGCCGACTGTAGACTACCTGCTGCGGTAAGAGCGTCTGATCAAGTAACATCAGGGCACAGCCCCGCTCGTCTTCCTGCCACCAGAGAGGACGGACACGCTGCACTGGCTCAAACTCGTGCTCCAACCCCCCTGCAAGCATGGACATGCTCTCTTCTCTTCCTTCCTTCGTTAGCTAGCTTTGTGGAGATTAGGCTCTCTTCCAATGGCTGATTCCTGCCGCTGTTATGGTATCATAATTGCCCCTCGCTGGCAAAAGAGGCCGCCCCCCAAATAGTACTAACATAAACAGAACCGTTTTCAACGAACCCGCTCAATATGCTAACATGATAAACAGCATACGAGAGCAGCAGTGTGAATAGCGCAATGCTACTAAGATGTAGGTTTCCCGTTCCTCCCCTATGCTTGACCCTGCCCCGGCAGGCTCCGGCTGTGAGCGAGGGACAACAAGATTCTAGCTATAGTCAACATCGAAGGGATGTCGCGCATGGCTAGGGCGGAAACGAAAGAGAGGACCTGGTCTTTCGATCAGATCTACGACGAGTATAAAACATCTATTTATAATTATGTGTACCACCTGGTAGGTGACCGCGAGCAGGCGGATGATCTGACTCAGGATACCTTCCTGAAGGCGTTCCGCGCTCTGCCCAAGATGGACAGCAATCTCAAGGTCTCGGCCTGGCTCTATCGCATTGCGACCAATACAGCTTACGATGCCCTGCGCCGTAAGAAGCTGATCGCCTGGCTTCCTTGGCAGGATCTCGACCACGAGCCAGCCGATATGGAGAGCGCTGATCCACAGGAGGTCTATACGACGACCGAGCTGGTGCGCGCCGCCCTGCGACGTATGCCCCAGCAGTATCGGGCCGCTTTGCTGCTCTATACTCAGGAAGGCTTCTCCTACAGCGAGATCGCTCAGGCCCTCAATATCGCTGAGAGCGGCGTGAAGATGTATCTGTCGCGCGCGCGTCAGTCCTTCCGGGAACACTATAAGGCGTTAGAGCGAGGGGTCGGCTCTAAGTAGCTCCGCCGCGGGAAGGCGATGACCCGGCACCGTCAGCCAGGCAGGGAAGGGCACAGCGTCCGTACCTGGTGCTCTTGCCCTTCTGTCCACTTGGCCGCTGCTGGCATCCTCTGCCCTGCCGCTGCTCTCATTGTTGGCGCTGTTCATGGCGGGATGCTTCCTTCGTCCATCTGTTCCCCTGCCTCATCCCGCCCTGCGGCATCACCGACAGCCCTCGCTCGCCCCTCCCCCTTACTCCCTCCCCCGCCTGTCCTGCTCCTCGCCAACCAGCCTTCGACCTAGGCGTCACGAGTATAATGTAGTAGTGGTGGGTCCCAGGCACTTCTCAAGAACCAGGGGCGGATTCGCAGTGCGAACTGAATAGGTTAGGAGGGATGTCATGCTACGAGCTTGGGGTCTCAGTAAATATTTGAAGCATGCCGCGACACGCGCCGCACCGATCTTGCTGACCTCGCCTGCCGCTGCTTCTTCCCCGAGACTGGAGCGCGCCGCCGCTGCAGAGACAGCAACGCGAGCTGAGCTGCAGCACTACGATGTTTATTTTCGCGCGCTCCCCGAGGCGGCCAGGCCCGAAATTATTTCTCAGCTCGATCGCCGCGAACGCCTGGTCTTTCTGCTGCTGAATGGAAAACGGAGCCTGAGCGAGATCGCTCGTCTCGTCCATCGCGATGAGCAAGATGTGGCCTGTACTGTGGCCCGCTTGCTCCGCAGCGGCTATGTGGAGCATATCGAGGATGATCCCGCCCCCGCCAGAGCTGGCACACCAGTCACCCCGCTAACACAGGCTCCCTCTCATCCGTTATAATAGAGGAGCCTGAACAGATGGCGGGGTGTGGGCAGGCCCACCCGCAAGTGGCGGCCAGCAAAAGAAGCAGAGCAGGCTCGCTGATGGTGCTATCAGCCTGGACGCCCTTTTGATTCGTGGGGTGCTGCGGCTCCTTCTCTTGGAGCTGACTGTCCACCTCGCCGTGCTGCTCGTGTCGCTGGGGCTGGCCAGGCAAGCGCCAGCTCTTCTGCCAGCGCGGTACGTGGAGGGGAGGACGAGCCGGACTCCGCCCTCCCCTTATCTATTGCTGAGGCTTGTGCTCGCATGCGTGCGATGGTGCGTTCTTTGGGCGCTAAATTGATTCTGGCGGCGGGGTTGATCTGCTTCCTTTGCCTGAGCCTGTTCCTGGCCCTGAGCTGGCCTCTGCTCTCTTATTTCTCAGCCCATCAGACGGCTTTTCCTCACGTCTGGCTGGCGCTTGCCTCTTTGCTGCTCTTTACCTGGGCCCCGGGCTTCTTGCTCCTCAGCATCGCGGTTCGCCAGCTCGTTAGCCTTCCTCTCTCTGAGCTGCTCAGTCGGGTAGAGCAGGGCCTCCGTCTGCCACTTTCGCTGCCTCCCCGCATACCTGCTTCCACGCCACCGCCACCAGCGCTCCCAGCGACTACGCCCCCAGGCGATGAGCTGGAGGCCCTCTCTCAGGCTTTTCAGCAGCTCGGCTCGGCCCTGGCCCAACAGGATGCAGAAAGTCGCTTGCTAACACGCCAGCTGAGCGATCTGCTGAGCATGAGCGATGCTCTGATTTCGACGCTCAATCTGGAGCATTTGCTGGCCGAGATCGTTTCCCGGCTCGGCGTCATTATGCAGGTACGCCAGGTCTCGCTCTTGCTCTACGGGCGCGATCAGCCTGCTCCCTGGGCAGTGGCTTTGTGGAGCAACGACCCTCCGCGCACTGAGATCTTGACCGGTGAGACCTATCGCCAGGGTCAGGTCCGTGTCTATACTGACCCACGCGCCGATATCACGCTGGCCGCCACAACGAAAATGACCGCCCTGCCACGCCCGACGCCTCCGGCCCCCCGGCGGCGAGTGATCCGTCCACCACGTCTGCTGGCCGCCGTCGCTCGTGTGGAACCTCCCCATCCCCGCATTCCCCACGAGGCGCTCCGTGAGCTGGATCTGTTGCTTGCCCGGATGGCCATGCAGAAGCAGAAAATCGCCTATGGCGAGGACGTGCATGCAATCTACCAGGAGCGGCAGGAGCGCTGGGCGCGGCTGGCACTGGAGGCCGGCTACGGCGCAGTGATCGCTACGCCCCTGTTACTGCAAGATGAGACGATCGGGGCGATTATGCTCTACTCGGAGCGCCCCTATCAACTGACCCAGCGCGATACCTTCCTGTTGAGTACGGCGGCCATCCAGGCGGCGATGGCTATTCAAGACGCCCTGCTCTTCGCCGAGGTTAAGGAGAAGAATGTCGCCCTGGAGCGCGCGAATCAGCTGAAGTCGCAGTTCCTGGCCACGGTCACCCACGAGCTACGCGCTCCTTTGCATAGCATCATTAGCTACGGCTCGTTGCTGGTGGATGGCTTCGTCGAGGGAGCACTGACACCGGAGCAGGAAGAGCACATCCGCTTTATGATCCGCCGGGCCGAGGATCTGTCGCACCTGGTCGATGATATGCTCGATCTCTCGAAGATCGAGGCCGACCGCCTGGAGGTGCGCCTTGAGCCGCTGGCGATCGAGGGCTGCTTGCGAGAGGTTGTGGATCAGCTGAAGCCTCTGGCTTCCGCTCGCGACCTATCCTTACAGCTGGAGCTGCCCGAGGAGCTGCCGCGGGTACTGGCCGATAGCTATCGCCTGCGTCAGGTGCTGGTCAATATGGTCTCCAATGCCATTAAGTTCACCGAGCGTGGCGGCATTACGATCCGTTGCAGTCTCCTGGAACGCTATGATATGCTGCGTATTGCTGTGCACGATAGCGGGATCGGCATCTCGCCGGCAGCGCTGGAGTATATCTTTGAGGCATTCCGCCAGGCCGATAGCAGCACAGCGCGCAAGTTTGGAGGCACTGGCCTGGGTCTGACGATTGCCCGTAAGCTCGTGGAGTTACAGGGTGGCGAGGTCTTCGTGGAAAGCATGCCAGGGCGTGGCTCGATCTTTTCCTTTGTGCTCCCCCTGGCAACCAGCCCGAAGCCCCAGAGCCGCTCAGGAGCCTGAATGAGCGGTCAGGTCAGTCAACGTTGTCTGCTCCACCACCCACGCCCGCCACCTCCAGTTTCTCCACGATGAGCATCTAGGATGACAGTGACGATCGATGACGATGGATACCGGTGTATCTTCCACACGACGTGAGGCCACAATTCTGATCATCGAGAATGATCCTTCCGATCGCCTGCTGCTGGAGAAGGTCCTCTCTTCCCGCGGCTACCGCTGCTTTTCAGTGACGCATGGCCGCGAAGCACTGGATTTGCTAGAGCGGGTGCAGGTCGATTTGATTCTCACAGACCTGCTGATGCCCGTTCTCGATGGGCAGCGAACGGCGCAATTGATCCGCGCCCGTCCGGGGATGGAGCGCGTGCCAATCGTAGCTGTTACGGCTTACCCCCCCGATGAGGCTCGCGGCTCAAGTCCTAGCGGCGGCTACGACGAGTATCTGTTGAAGCCCTTTAAGCCGCGCCAGTTGCTGGATCTCGTTGAACGCTTGCTAGTCCGCTAGGTGTCTGGCCTCTCATACGATGATGACTTTGGTGCAAAGGAGCCAGTGAGACTGTGGAGACTGTGGAACTCGATCTTCGGCTGACTAATGAGCCTCTGACAGAGATCAGTTGCGATGCACTCGTGGTGAGCGCAGGCCGTCCGCGTGGGAGCGAGCAGGCCCGCCTGAGTGCCCCTGCACAGGTGGTAGATGCCCGCCTGGAGGGCCTGCTGCAGGAAAGCTGTGCCCGCGGCGAGATCAAAGGCTATAGCGGGGAGATTACGACGTTTTTTGCGCCGGGTGGCCTTGCCACCAGACGGCTGATTGTGCTCGGCCTTGGCGATCTGGAGCGCGATGCACCACGTACCTTGCGGCGGGCCTGCGCAACCCTGGCTCGCCAGCTGCAGGAGAAAGGCGCTCGGCGCGCGGTTTTGGCCATCGATGTGGCCAGCCTTCAGCCGGAACCAGGCTCACCGCAGGCCCTGACAACACTGGCCGCTCTGCAAGCTCAGGTGGAAGGGTTCCTCGTTGGGCTGTACCGCTTTAGTCGCTATCGCAACAATGGCCCAAGAGACTCCGAGGAAGCCGTCCGCGAACTGCTGCTACAGCTGGGGCCTGCCCAGAGAGCTTACGAGAGCAGTACGCTCGAGGCGGCTCTTCAGCGGGGCCGCATCCTGGCCGAGGCGACCAACTTCGCGCGCGATCTGGTGAACGAGCCGCCGAATATCTTGACGCCCAGTGAGCTGGCTCGCCGGGCCCGCAACATGGCCGAAACCTGGGGCCTTGCTTGCGAGGTGTTGGAACGCCCCCAGATGGAAGAGCTGGGCATGGGGGGCCTCCTGGCCGTCTCGCGTGGCAGCAGCGAAGCTCCCTATCTGGCGATCCTGCGCTATCGCGGCGCCCCAGAGCAGGCAGGCGGGCTGGCTCTGGTCGGCAAGGGCATTACGTTCGATAGCGGCGGCCTCTCCTTGAAAAGCACAGATGGCATGGTGACGATGAAAGGCGATATGGCCGGAGCTGCTGCTGTTTTGGGGGCGATCCAGGCCATCGCTCGCCTCAAACCAGCCCTGAATGTGACGGCCCTCGTCCCGACCTGCGAGAATATGCCTGATGGGCGCTCCTACCGACCAGGCGATATCTTGCGTATCATGAATGGGAAGACCATTGAAATCGTGAATACCGACGCCGAGGGAAGGCTCATTTTGGCCGACGCCATGTCCTACGCCGCGCGCGAGGGACTGACCCCGATCATCGATGTCGCGACGCTCACCGGCGGCATCGTGGTCGCCCTGGGACATGTCTACACGGGCCTCTTCAGCAACGATACGCGCTTGAGCGAAGAACTCATTGCCGCGGGTGAGGCCGTGGGAGAGAAGCTGTGGCGCCTGCCACTGGACGACGAATACGGCGAGCAGATCAAGAGCGAGGTCGCCGATATCAAGCAGACTGGCGGTCGACCTGCTGCCTCGATCACTGCCGCCAAGGTATTGGAGCACTTCGCCGGCTCAGCAGCCTGGGCCCATCTGGACATCGCCGGTACGAGCTTTGTGGATAGCTCCAGGCCTTATCAAGAGAAAGGAGTCACAGGGGTCGCAGTGCGAACGCTGGCCGAGTTTGTCATGCGACGGGCTGCCAGTCAAGGCTGACCAGCGGACTGCACAGACTGCGCATAGCTGTACAGTCGCGCAAACAGCGTGATATACTCTTGGCATGAAGATCCGTGTGCGCTACTTTGCGGGATTACGCGAGATCGCGGGTCAGGATGCCGAGTTCCTGACGGTGCCCGAGGGAACCGACGTTGCCGGAGTACGGGCCCTACTTGTCGCTCGCTATTCCCGTCTGCAGCCAATCCTGGAGCGCTCGCTGTGCGCGGTGAATCGCGAATACGTTCCCACGGACCGAGTGCTGCAGGAAGATGATGAGCTTGTCTTTATTCCTCCACTCGGGGGTGGGGCGGCCTGATAAGCAGCCGCCCTCTCCTGGGCAGGGGAAGAGCATTTCTCTCTGGCAGGATGGGCCTATGGAGCCGGTGATTCAGATTACGCGCGAGCCGCTGAATCGCGAGGCGCTGGTGACCGCGGTGGCCGCGCCCGAGGTCGGCGGCATTGTCATTTTCGAGGGCGTGGTGCGCAACCACGCCCGTGGCAAGCAGATCCGCTACCTGGAGTACGATGCCTATCCCGAGATGGCAGAGCAGCAGCTTCGGCGCATTGTGGAGGAGGCACGCCAACGCTGGGGAGCAGAGCGGGTAGCAGTGGCTCACCGCCTTGGGCGCGTGGAGATCGGCGAGGCGAGCGTCATCGTTGTGGTCGCAACCCCCCATCGTGCCGAAGCCTTTGAAGCCTGCCGCTACATCATCGATACCCTCAAGACCACCGTCCCAATCTGGAAAAAAGAGGTCAGCCTCGACGGAGAAGCCTGGGTAGAGGGCTGAGTTGAGCACCGCTCGCCTCTCTCAACCCACCTCGCGTTGCTGCGCCGCCTGCCGAGAGGCAAGCGTTGGGGAGCGGCGTCTCAGTCAAGGAGCAGACAGGCCGCTCTCTCAGTCAGCTGGGCAGAGGCGCAGCAGACAGGGGGCCGTTGCAGCTCCATTTCTATGGTAGAATATTACATACAGAAGAGGGAGGAAAGCAGCTCTCTTCTCATTAGACTGTTGCATGCAGGCAAAGGACTGGCTGAAAAGCACCCCCGGTCTCTCAACGGATGGGGGATACTCCTTGAAGCCTTCTGCCACTGTCTCCCGACAGTCCTCAAGGAGTTTGATCGGAGGCTGCTGATGAATCTCTTTGAGAAGCAGGCACAGCTTCACCAATTCTTCGCCCAGAATCCCGTCAATGCCGCGTATCTGACAGGTATACTGAAGGGGCGCACGACCTTCGGCGAACTGAGCGATATCGATATTGCTATTCTCCTGATGGACCAGGTGCGCGCTGAGCAGTTCCTCGACTATCAGCTTTACTTTTTCAGCGAGCTGGCCAGACGCCTGGAGACCGAGAATATTGATGTCATGATTCTGAATCAGGCGTCGCTGCTGCTTAAGCTGCAAGTGATCAAGTATGGCCAGGTTCTCTACAGCCGCGATGAGAAGCGGCGTATCATGTTTGAGACCAAGGCCGTCATGGACTATCTGGACTTCAAGCGCTTCGACGAGCTTCAAAACCAGGCCCTGAGCCGCCGCCTGCAGCAGCAACTGCTCCCAATAGACAAGGATCTGGTGCAGCGTCACCTGCAGCAGCTAAGCGAGGCTATTGGTATTCTGCACGGCCTGGGGGAGACGCAGCGCGAGGAGTTCACCAGCGATTACCGCATCTACGGCCTGGCAGAGCGCTATCTCCAACTTGCCATTGAAGCCTGCCTGCAGATCTGCAGCATCCTGGTCGCTTCTTTCGGCCTGCGCCGACCCGAGGATTACCATGAACTGCTGAGCATCGTGGCAGCTCAGCAATTGATCCCCAAGACGCTCGCCTACCGCCTGGAGGTTCTGACGAACTTGCGCGATGCCCTTATCCGCGATCCCGGCACGCTGAACCGCGATCTGCTCTATGACCATATCCGGCAGCGCCTGGAGGACCTGGAGAGCTTCGCCGAAACAATTAAAGGTCGCCTGGAGCCATGAGCTATAGCCACCCGGCGAACCAGGGGCGGAGCGGCCAGGAGAAGAAACCCACTCCCAAGGCAGCGGGTCCTTTGTAATGTGCGGCGCGCTGCCTTGCGCTGCACCGAGCCGCACCGCGCCGCCTCTCCCCCTTCCCGCCTGCACGAACGGTGCCAGGCAAAAGCCTGATCAACCAGGACCAGAAGCTAGAGGGCCTCACTGGCCTGGCGCAGCTCGCTCGCTTGAGCAAGGATCTCGCGCGCCTCGTCGGGTCGCCCCATCTCCTGGTAAATCCGAGCCAGGGTCTCATAGGCCAGCACCAGCGAGGGGTCCAGCGCTATAGCCTGTCGGGCCATCTCAACCGCCTCGTTGTAGCGTTTGACCTCGCGATAAGCCTCAGCGAGGGCGTTATAATAGTCGGCATTGAGCGGATCGGACTCGATGGCGTTCTCGTAGTTTTCGATGGCCTCCTGATAGCGTCCGAGGGCGTCGTAGGCGGTAGCAAGCTGATAGTACCCCTCTGCATCGTCTTCGAAACGCTGGAGAAGCTGGTTGGCAGCCGCGATGGCTTCCTCATGGCGGCCTAGAGCGTTGTAGGCATCGGCCAGGCCGGCATAGGCCGCAGCCAGCTCTTCTTCCTGAAGCCCATCGGCAGCAGCGATCAGCTCCTGATAGGCGCTGACAGCCTCCTCATAGCGCTCAGCTTCCATACAGGTCTCCGCCAGGCCAAAGCGGGCGCTCTGAAGAAGGGGATCAAGCTCCAGGGCCCGACGATAGGCCTGCAGCGAGACCTCGGTCTGTTCTTGCAGGGAGCGCCAGTACGCGAGGCGTTCCCAGGCATTGGCATCCTCTGGGGCCAGGCTCACAATACGTTCATAGGTCTGGGCCGCTTGATCACGCTCGCCCATCTGTTCATAGACCTGGGCCAGCACATCATACGCAGCCCGATCATCAGGGGCCAGGGCCAACATCTGGTTAGCGACCGAGAGAGCCTCATCGTAGCGCCGCATGTCGAGGGAGATGGAAGCCAGCTCGGCGTAGCGCGCGGGATCAGCAGGGTTCTCATCGATCTCGGCCTCCTGAGCCATAAGTCGGCGCAGCTGATCATTGATGCGCTCACGCACATCGCGTAGGTTCGTGGAGGCCATCGGATGATCGGGATTGAGGATGAGCGCCTGCCGATAGGCCTGGACCGCATCCTGATAGAGGTTTTGGAGACGATAGGCATCGCCCAGGCAGACGTACAGCTCGTCGTTCTCAGGATCGATCTCCAGCCCCTGCTGGAAGGTTTCGATAGCCTCCTCATAGAGACCGAGCTCGCTATAGAGATGGCCCAGGTTAATATAAGCCTCGATCAGACCAGGATCAAGATCGATGGCGCGTCGATAGCCGGCGATGGCCAGCTCTCGATCGCCCAGATATTGCTGAGCTAAAGCGAGATTGTAACGCGAGCGGGCACTGTCGGGATTGGCAACCACCGCGCGCTCAAAGGCGGCCACCGCCTGCTCATAGTCGCCAGCGCGTGCCGCCTCGTTGCCGCGATCGGTCCACTCCTGCTCCTCACGGCGGCGAGCATCAGCCACGCCATTCTGAGCAGCGGTCGCCGACTCAGCAGCCTCTTCTCTTTGCGGAATGTCTTCCATCAGTAGCTACCCTTCTTGATTGCTCATCAGAGCGTGCTTGACTAACAGTGGTCAACGGCGTAAAGCTCTACGCAACAGCACGTCCCGGCCTAGTATAACATGCCGTCAGAGCTTCTTCTAGTCTGTTCTTGCTGGTCCGGCGAGGGGCAGAAAGTCCCGGCCAGGGAAGCAGGATACAGGGGAGGGGGCCGAAGCGAAGGAGGAGAGAGATCGAGGCTGCCAGAGAGAGCAGACCGGTTCCCCTGGTCGATGAAGGGGCCCGGTCAGCGAGATCGGTTCCTCACCGGCCCCGGGGAGAGCAACACTGCTCCTCCGTGATATCGGCGGTCCCTACAGCCAAGCGGGTCGGCCTGCTCTGTGGCAGATCATTCTTCAGGACAAGTAGCCGAGGACAGCTGGCATGAGCTGTCCTGTGAATCAGCGTCGTGCAAGACAGGAGGGAGAGCAAGGCGTCGGTCCAGCTCTCCCCAGGCACAAACAAGAGTTCCTACAGGATTCGCTCACCAACCACCGCCCGCCCCAGGCGATAATCGCTACGGCCAGCGACCGCTCACTCAGGACTTGGCGACACGCAATGTGACCATATATTCATAGCGCGATCCGGGATAGAAGACTTCGCTATAGGCGATAGGTGAGCCAGTTTGATCGAAAGTTGTGCAAGTGACGCGCAAACCGGGTTCGTCCGGGGGAATGCGAAGAAGCTCAGCCTCGCGCGCCGAGGGCAAGGCCGCCTTCACATTCTGCTCGGCAATATAGGGGGTCAGGCCCTCCGAGGCCATCATACTATAGAGTGAGCCTTCACCCAGTTCTTTGGCCCGCTGATAGATGCCTGTCGCCCGCGGATATGGCAGATAATCGACCTCATAAGCGATGGGCACCTCATCGGCAGTCCGTACACGCACCAGACGAATCGCCTGCTCCTCATCGAGCAGGCGCAGGCGCTCGCGCACCGTTTCAGAACCGCGCACCAGCTCGCTGACGAGCAGCAACCCACCCGGCTGCTTGCCACGGCGGCGGATATCCTCGCTCAGGCTGGTCAGCTCGCTGAGCGTCTGCTGCACGCGCGGCTCACAGACAAAAGTCCCTTTGCCATGTTGACGATACAACAGGCCCTCATGGACGAGTTCGGTCAGGGCCTGCCGCACCGTTGCGCGGCTGACGCGGTAGCGTGCCACCAGCTCCGGCTCGGATGGAATCGCCGTATGTGGGGCGAGATGCCCAGCGCGGATCTGCTGCTTGAGCACCTCTTTCAGCTGGTAATAGAGCGGCAGCGGATTCGAACGTTCCAACATTGGCATAATATGCAGTCCCCCCTATGTCCAGACAACAGGATTCTACCTCTCAGGCAGTCAGGATGATGAGAAGAATATATCATAAAAGCCGAAAAGCGTCGAGAGGGGAACATACATGGAGAAGTGCGAGTCAGACGGGCGGTTTTGGAAACAGCCTTCATCGTCGCACTTCTCCTTCGACACTGCCTCTTTCTTGCTCCTCTTACCCGCTTAGCAAGAGGATCAGGCGACGCTGGCCTGAGCCAGGATGCGATCGATCTCGCTCTTCAGGCGCAGCGGATGAGGACCCACCAAGCGGGCAACCTCTCGACCGTCTTTAAAGACAATCAGCGTTGGGACGGCCTGGACGTACAGGCGCGAGGGTGTAATCGGGTTCTCGTCGATATCCATTTTAGCAAAGGCCAGCTTCCCCTGATATTCGTCGCTCAGCTTCTCATAGGTAGGAGCGAGGGCGCGACAGGGGGGACACCAGGTTGCCCAGAAATCGACGATCACCGGCGTCGGAGACTTGAGCACCCGCGCCTCGAAGTCGCTATCGCTGATATGGAACAGATTGGAACGCTCAGCCATTCGCGTGACTCTCTTTCCCTGGAATAGAAATGGGTTTCTTTCTTTCTTTCTTCCTTCCTTCCTTGCTCTTTGAGCTTTGAGGAAGCAAAGATAGCCTCAAAGGCTTTCAGTTAGGAAAACAATGGCAGCGCTGCCCTTATTCCAGAGAGCCAGGCCACCGTCTGATTATACTCAGCAGAGCGAGGCCCTCGCAATAGCGAGCGCCTTGATTGTGACAAGAGTCCTGTCGAAGGACCGGCTGAGCAGACTATGCTGCCCGCCTGGCGAGAAGGCCAAGCCAAGAGAGGAAGGATACTGACAAAGTCAGCTGATCGGCCTCTCCTCATTTCTCAGCCTTTGCCGGTTATCGATTGGCCAATCCGGCCCCTTGTTTCCCTCCGCAGCCAGGCGAGCCGAGCGTTTGCCAGGCCGTGTCTTGCCGGCGAGCTGCTTGCCCGCTAGCGATTATCGCGGCTTCCTCCTTGCAGGATCATAAGGAAGCGCAGGATGTAGAGGAAGAGATTCATCACCGTCACAAAGATGGCGACGGTGAGCATGATGGCATTGGGCAAGGTGTCGGCCAGATACTTGGCGCGTTGTACATAGTAGAGGACATAGCCGCCGAAGATCGCGATGCCGACGACGGAGATCAGCAGGCCACCCAGACCCGTGCCAAAGAGGCCGGGCAAGAAGAGGCCGAGGATGCCCGCCACCAGCAAGAGAATCAGGCCGAAGAAGAGGTACTTCCCCAGACCTGAGAAGTCACGGCGTGTGGTCCAGGCATAGGCAGCCAGTCCCAATGAGGACAAGGCCGTAATCAAGAAAGCCTCTCCGAGAATATTCCCCATCCCGGCGCCGGTCAGTGCCATCACCAGGGGCGCCAGCGACATTCCTTCCAAGAAAGTGAACAGGTAGAGCAGGAAGAGGTTCAGCCCGTGGACGTTGATCGCCAGCTGCAGAATAAAGAGGACGATCAGGCCCCCAAAGGCAACCAGCAGATAGGCTCCAAAGCTGGCTACCTGAGCAAAGAAGGAGATACCGACAAAGGTACCGATACAGGCCACCAGGAAGGAGATGGCCAGCAATAGCATGACCTTGCTAACCAGGCTCCCCGCTCGTTCGTTGACGTAAGGAATCGTCTGATAGGGATAGGAGCCAAGCCAGTTATTGCGCTCTCCCCCCATACCAAACGGCGAATTATAGCGTGGATTATACATGCTTCACCTCACTCAGGGAAACAAGCTGCTTCCGCTGCCTCTCGGTTCCGCTATACTGTAATGAGCATCGGGTGCAGCCTCTCTGCAAGACGACAGCCAGAGCCACTGTCGTTTCTTGCTTCCTCCCTCATCAAGAGATATTACGTAGTCGCGGGCCTGGGGTTGTACAGGCACCCCTTTGCGCTCGATCTTCTCCTTGGACTCGGCACGGTCCTCCTCTTCTAGAGAAGGAAACGCCCGGCAAGGCGGATTTATTTCGAGGATTCACGCCTCTCTGCCGGGTGCTCGGCCTCTGTACTGGGCGGCTTGAAGGAGGATTCGGCGATATTGGTGATGTCGCAAGGTGGATGGTTACTATCGGCATGCCAATAGAAAGAGCTACCCAGGGGCTTGTAGAGAAGCCCCCCACAGCGGGGGCAGCGACGCAGCGTTTCGTTCTCCTGATCCTGACTCGTCGGCATAAATCCCTCACTCCTTCAGATCAGCGCGGCATAGGAGCCTGAGAGCCCTACCTGATTGTGGAGGAGAGGAAGCAGGTAAGTAGCCGGGGAAAGCCAGCTGAAGCGCACCGATTCATTCCATCCATCGCGGTG